>JAQVHY010000171.1 GCA_028695935.1 Desulfobacca sp. | reverse complement strand
AATGATTTAGGTAGGTTACGTTTTGGTTCGATCGTCGGCCCCAGGGCTGTTTCCGGTTGCGGGGATCTTTCCCTCCTGACCCTGATGGTGTCAGGCTAATCAAGGATTACCCGTCGGGTTTGAGTATTTACGTAACCCGTATAGTCTGGAACTAAAACTAATGAATAATGGACATTAAATCCTTGGTCATTTCCTCTGCCGGTGACAGTGATTCAGCATTCATCACAGTTATGGTGCAGCCATGATCCTGACAGAACTTCTCAAACCATTCAAAACCGAAGCGCACCAGCCGGTCTTTATGGGCAATAACGATTTCAGAAACTTCGCCGCGCTCCACCATCTCCATCAGTCGTACGAACTGCTTGCGCCGGTAGTTGAGTCCGGAACCGATGTCTTCCAGGGCTTCGCTAATCGGCTTTCCCGCAGCCCCGCAAAAATGTTCCACCGCCTGCTTCTGAGATACCAGATCGTTTTTTTGACTGGCACTGGATACCCGGCAATAAGTCACAATCTTTTTGGCTACCGCTTTCTGTCCGATAAATTCCAAATATTGCTCATGGGTGTAATAACGCCGGTTGGTCGGCGTGCGATATGCCTTCAGGATGCCTTGGCGATCCCAGCGTTGCAAAGTATTTACTGCCCGACCAATCAGCGCACCAAACTCCCGCGGCGAATAAGTGCTCTTCATGCAGACATTATAATATGCTTAATTATAAACATCGACACTATTATTTACTCTGCTTGACAGATTAAAAAACCATTATTAAAATCATAAATGGAGAAAATTTTTATGGATGTTAAAGAAGCTGTTATAGCTGCGTTCAAAGAAATGATACTCCCGGAGGTGAAGACGCTTCAGCAGGATGTTTCTGAAATAAAAGGCGTTCTCTCTCTGACCAACAAGCGTTTGGATGATGTCAATACGCACTTAGTCGATCAGAGCCGCCGCATCGACGCATTGAGAGAGGAATTGGGCGCACGCCTCAATGCCCTCCGTGAAGAACTGAGTGGGCGTATTGATGAAACCAACGGGCGTCTCGGTGGCATCGTCGGTCGCATCGACGAGACCAACAAGCGCCTGGACCGGCTCTACGAAGTTATTGTAAGGCGGGAAGAACATGAGCAATTGTCAGTCCGGGTGCAGCGATTGGAACAGGCTGTGGCGAACCTGGAAAAGAGGATAGCAGCCTGAACTTACCGGGGAGCCTCATGTGAGGTTCCCCGGGTTTTTTTTTGCGGTTAGTAATATTAGCAATTACCTCAGGAATTATCTGCTCACTCAAATCGTCCCACACCACGTCAGCAGCGTTGCCAGACGCGACCGAGAGGGGCTCCCGTTTAACCTGAAGTGGCAAAATTTAGTGGTGCAGGAAAGGCTAATGCACCTCTTCATGCGTGCCTACGGTGAGCAGTAATATGGCTTCCGACTCTTCGTGAGGCACAAAATCGAAAACTATTCTCAGATCGTTGCCGGCCGCGCCGTCCCAGCCAGAGGCTGCTTCTTCAGCAGACGTTGGGCGGCGCGCACGAAGCCGGGCGAACGGAGCAAGCGCCGCTTCACCCCAGGATTTCTTTCATTTTTCCAACGTAGCCCGATAGCCTTTCGGCCCTGGCTGAGGCTAGTCAACTTGAGCTCTCACAAGCTCCGCCCTTTAGGGCGGGGTAGTTGACATACCCCAGCTTATCACTATGCTGGCACCTTTGGTGCCAACCTCTTCAGAGACCGAATCTTAAAGGACCAGGAACTTGACCGATAGACTTCTTTGCCTTACGGGATCATGTAGTTGATGAGTATCGGCGATATTTCGAGAGCTTCATCAACATCCTGGACGACCGCTTGCGTGAGTTTGTCAAGGCGCGCCTGGCGGCCGGAGAGATGTGGCCGGATGCGGTACTGCAACTCAATCAGGCTTACGAGCCGGGTCGCACCTTGGCAGAGCTGGCAGATCAGGGTATGATTACCCCCAGAGACGGGGCCCGGTTTTTCGGTTCCAAGCTGCGCCTCTACCGCCACCAGGAGGAGGCGCTGCAGGCGGCCAAACGTAAGATGGGGTCTACTTTAACATCTCTTCCCGCCCCACCAGTTCCAGAATGCCACTGTCGCTGCCGTCATCCTGACCCGCATCGTTTATTACTTAACTGGTTTCTTGCGGAAGGCAGCGCGGGTATAGAGCCGCATCAGGGTAACATCGCTTCCCGTGATAAGGCCGCGGTCATAGGCAATATGTAAGATGACCTCCTGATAGGCCTGCTGCGCCAGATGCGGGGCCACTCGGCGGTAATACTGCTCCAGCATGGCGGCCGTCTCCAGGTTGTGATGGCGCAAACGATGCCCCGGTCCAGTATAGCGTTTGGCTGCGGCATCCATCAGAATGTGAATTTCCTGCAGGGGTTCCAGACCCAACAGGTAGCGAGTGGCAGCAACGTGCTCCCGGAGACCGGATCGGTCCCGGCGGATCAGTCCTTTTTTTGGAGGGCCTCCTCTGCACCCTCGAAAAGTTCCTGGATCTCCTGTTCTCCGAAGCGCTCCTGGAGCATGGCAAACTTATTCAGCACCCGGGAGTAGGTGTCCGCCCACACCTTCCACTTCTCGTTTATCGTCCTTACTTCGACTCCGGCTTTTTCTTCTTTTGCCATCTGAATCAGGGAGGTCATTTCCTTCTCCCCGATGAGGTTGGTGGGCTTGAGATTGATCAGGGCCTGGATGTCCCGCTCCATGATCTCCTTCAAGGTCTGGCTCCGCAGAATCACGGTTCTCAAGGTGTCTTCCTGCATGCTCATCCTCATCTCCAAGGGGTGTGGTCCGGTACGTGACAGTGCTCCACCGCGGCGTTAACCATGATGTTGTGCGCCAGGGCAGTGTACGCCAGGGTTGGCCCAGCCACCGGTAAGAGGCCAGTTTGATGTTGTGCCAGGTTGTTTTTTGTATAGGACTCATGAAGCTTACTATAGCCGACACCGACAAACTTGGCAAAAAAAAAGTTGCGGCCGTGGCAGATCAGCTAGACCCCTATCGGGATCCAAGCCTGGTGCATTTCCTCCTTTTTGCATCGGACGGAATTATCAGCAACTCCACTCTACTCTGCATAACCTGACGTTATCGCTTTATTATTCTTTGCTAGCTATGCAGTTTGTAACCCTTCAGCCAACTGAGGGCTTTCCCTCGGGCAGAGGAGGTAGGGTACCGGTTAACACATAGGTTTTCAGGGCGGCGACGATGGTGTCCAGGGGATCTAGGCCCCGCAATTTGAGGGTTCGATAGACCGACATCAAGATGGCCTGGATGTTGGCACCATTGCCGCTGCGGTTGCCGTGCGAGTTCTTCCTGATGATCACGGCGGGGCGAATCTGCCGTTCGGCGTGGTTATTGTCCGAAGGCACCTCGTCCTGATCCAGGAAGGTAAAGAGAGTCTGGCGATACCGGCGCCGGCGTTTCACCAGTCTCTTGACATCCGCATCCCGCCCGGGCATCTGGGTGAGATAATCCAGGCGGTAGTCCAACCGGGCTCGCAAAGATTTATATTTCGACCCTGGCAGGTCCTTCTTCTTGAGTCGGATGGCATCCTTGAGGAGGCGACCCAGTTTTTTGGAAAACTCAACCGGCGGAGATGGGGCAGACAGGTCTGACGGCCGGTCCAGACTACGGCATTATCGGCACTCCAGAAGTCGGTGATCAGGATGCCATCCAAGGCTGCAGTGAAAAACTTGGACCGCACCGGCGAACCGCGGGAGCCGTCTATCATATAATAGGTAGCCGCGGGTGAGGTAAAACACCAGAGCCAGACGGTCTGACCAGAAACCCGCCAGCCGGTTTCGTCGGCGTGCAACCCGCCAGAATCGTTCAACTGCTGGCCGACTTCCTCATACCAGGCCAAGAGAATGGCCGCACCCCGCTGCCAAGCCGCCCGCGGAGAGCACAAATTGCAGATGATGGCCCAAGACGCTGATAATCGTGGCAATGGTCGCGCCCAGGCCCTAGTGCAGCCAAGCCGTAAAGGCCACCAAACGATGGCCAAAGGTGGCTTTCGGCAAGGCATCGGGCACTGGGCCGGGCCAAAGGCGTCCCGCAATCCGGACAACCAGGCAAGGGTGGATGTTCCTGCCGCGGCGTGATGGGTGGCAACTGCCGGGCATGGCCCTGATGCCCAACCTTGGCCCCCGGTTTTTTCCGGCGTCGCCACCCGGAGGGTTTGTTATAAGGGGGTATCATGCCGGAGGGGGTTGCAGGCGTTGGCGCTCCGTCCCCGGAAGGCATCGGCAGATTGATGATACCTTTAGCCGAGAGGACCATGAGGGCCCAGATTACCGCCTCCCGCCCCAGGGCATAAATGGCTTCCGCCTGTTCCCTGGTCAGCGGCCCGGTAAGATCAGATCTGAACGTTTGGTCCGGTGTTGTTCCCACAGGACCTATTATACATATTTCTCAGAATAGTACAAGTTCGCTTGTGAAATTTATCAAATTTTTCCATTCTCTCAGAAGGCTGAAGAGTTACAGACAAATAACCATTGACAAATACTTAAAATTTAACCTAAATTGATCGATTATTATCTTGATCTCTAGCAAAAACCATGATAACCTATAGATATTATTGAGCAATAAACCATTATAGACTTTGCTCCAGCAAACCCCACGGGTGAGAGGTTATCAGGGTA
>JAQVHY010000051.1 GCA_028695935.1 Desulfobacca sp. | reverse complement strand
TTTCGGGCCGGGCCTTGCGCTGCCGCAGGCGCTGCACCGCGGCTTCCTGGGTGGCATCCACCAGGAGCTGAAAGCCCCCTAAGCCCTGCAGGGCGACGATCTCTCCCTCCCGGATAGCCGCGGCGGATTGCTGCCAGGCATCGTCGTAGGTAGCAATGACCCTGCCCTGACGATCCCACAGCTCCAGATGCGGCCCGCATTGTGGACAGGCTATGGCCTGGGCCTGAAACCGCCGGTCCGCGGGGTTATGGTATTCGGCCCGGCATTCCGGACATAAGGGGAAATGCTTCATGGTGGTCTGATCGCGATCGTAAGGCAGACCCTCGATAATACTGAACCGCGGGCCGCAGTAGGTGCAGGTGGTGAAGGGATAGCGGTATCGGCGATTCTTAGGGTCGAAGATTTCTCGGCGGCACTCCGGGCAGGTGGCCAGATCCGGAAGTATTAGGGCGGTCTTGGGGCCGCTGACCCGGCTCGGCTGGACCACAAACTCGGTATCGCCTAATGGCTCTAGGATTTGAAAGTGGCAATCTCGAATCGCGGCCAAAGCAGGTTTCTCAGTAACCAGGCGCTCCTGAAAGCTATCCAGACGCTCCGTGGGACCCTCGACCTCCAACTCGACTCCCTGGGAAGAATTACTCACCCAGCCGGAAAGTCCGAGTTCGTTAGCCAGCCGGTAAACAAAGGGACGGAAACCGACCCCCTGCACGATCCCCCGCAACTGTAAGCGTTGGCGACAGAGCGACGCCAGACCGGAGCGGTCGGCGGACTGCCGGGGTAAGGGACGCATTTAGGTTTCAAACTCCAAGGTGGTCAGGATGACATCCTGGGCCTGGGGATGCGTGATATCGTTAAGCACGGTAATATCCAGCCGGGCCCCCTCGGCCACGGTCCCCGTTGCGGCCTGATAAAAATGGTGGCGCAGGTGCTCCGGCGAGATGTGCGCCAGGGGGCCTAATTGGAGCGTCAGGCTGACTACCTTAGATGCCTGCTGGGCGCGGGCCAGGGTGTCGATTTTATTAAGCAAATCATTGATTAGCGTGAGTTCATGCATAAGCACTGATAGCGTTTTCGGTGTTTTGTTCTAATATTGCCATTTCCCTGCCTTATGGTGACCCCCTGGTTGCCCCGAGGCGGTCTATCTCTTAAGACATTCTAATTCTTTAAGAATCCGCTGGGTTGTTTCCGGGATGGCAGGCGCCACTGCCGGGGACAGCCCGGTGCCCAGGCCAAAATTTTGGCCCACAATGCCATAGATTATAAGAGTTGGCGGCAGCGACTGCAAGATGCGGCCCAGGGCCACGGCTTCGGCGATACCCCAGGCATGGGTGGAACAGGCCGGAAACAGATGTGCGGGAAGGGGCTGGGCCTGGGCGTCAAAGCGATAGATCGTCCCCGGAGCCGCTGGGCCATGAATCGCGTCGACGACAATCACCGCCTCGGCTTCCTGCCAAGCGTTCAGCAGGTCGGCGGCATCGCCGGACATTTCCCGAACTAGAAAGAGGTCATTTGGTTGTTCTTGGAGATGCCGGGCGACCAGCCGGCCGGCGGCGTCATCCCCCCGCCAGTCGTGGCCTATCCCAATGACGAGCATCGGCGTTGGGGGAGACATCTTTCTTAATGGCGTTCCAGATGCAGTTTCAAGAAGTGAACCGAACAGGAAATGCAGGGGTCGTAGTTGCGGATGGCCTGCTCACAGAGCCAGGTGAGTTGATCTTCGGGCAGGTGAAGATTTTGGACCGCTACCTGGTACAGGTCACTTTCCACGGTTTTCTGGTTCTGCGAGGTGGGGGGGACAATCTTGGCCTCCTGGATAACCCCCTGGTCATCGATGCGGTAACGATGATAGAGGCTGCCGCGGGGGGCCTCGCTGATCCCATGGCCTACCCCGGCGCGCGGCTCGGCCTCCAGATAAGGCCGGTCGGGCTGCTCATACTGATCAATAATCCGCAGGGATTCCTCACAGGCGTAGAGAATTTCGACGCTGCGGACGATAATGCTCTGAAAGGGATTGCGGCAAAACGACGTCAGCCCCGCCTCTTGGGCCGCGGCTTGCACCCCAGACGGCAGCAGATCAAAGTTGTTATTGTAACGGGCCATGGGGCCGACATAATAAGCGCCGCGGGCCTTAATGACCGAGTGCAGGGCGGTGGTATAAGGGACGTGCTCTTCCTCAAAATGGTTCTCGAAGTCATCGACCGCGATGTCCAGCCCCTTATTGGACACCAGCCGCCCTTCATTAAAGGGATATTCCTGGGGGTGGCGCAGGGAGACGAATTCATATTCTGGCTCCACCGGCGGAAAATCAAAGGTTCCGACCCAGCGCACGGTCTCCAGGGCGGCGTCGCGGGCCCATTTCAGTTTCTCCACCATTGGTACTAGGTCTTTTTTCCGGGGCACGGAATAAAAGCCGCCGACCCGGACGTTGATCGGATGGACCTCCCGGCCGCCGACCAGAGCCACTAATTCGTTGCCGATCTGCTTTAATTTCAGACCCCGTTTTACTACCTCGGGGTAATCCCGGGCCATCTGGAGGGCATCGGCATAGCCCAGAAAATCCGGGGCGTGCAGCATATAGACATGCAGGCCGTGGCTTTCGATCCATTCGCCGCAATAGATCAGACGGCGCAGCTCGCGCAGCGGTCCCTCCACCTTGAGACCCAGGAGCTGTTCCATGGCGTGCACCGAGCTCATCTGATAGGCGACCGGGCAGATGCCGCAGATGCGTGCCGTAATATCCGGGGCTTCGGTAAACTTGCGACCCTGCAAAAAGGCCTCAAAAAACCGGGGCGGCTCAAAAATCTTCAGTTGGACCTGGGTCACCCGATCATCTTTGATCCGGATATACAGTGCCCCCTCGCCTTCTACCCGAGCCAGGTAATCGACTTTGATGGTTTTACTCATGGGCTGCACTCTCCTGGCGGAAGGGTTCGGCCTCAGCATTAAAGGTCCGGTAGAGCCGCACCAGATCGTCTTCCGGGACGCCCAAGGCCCGTAGCCGGGCACTTAACGAAGCCGGGTTGGGGGTTTCTTTGGGCCCAAAGCAGCCGTAGCAGCCCCGCTGATAAGTCGGGCACAAGGCCCCGCAGCCGGCATGGGTCACCGGTCCCAGGCAAGGGATGCCGTGTGCCACCATGACACAGATATTGCCCCGCATTTTGCATTCCCAACAGACACTATAGGGATGGATATTGGGCCGGCGGCCCTGCAAAAAGGCGCTGATTAGCTCCAGCAGTTGTATCTTATTGATGGGACAGCCCCGCAGTTCAAAATCTACCGGCACCTGGGCGGCAATCGGGCTGGATTTTTCCAGGGTATGAATATATTCCGGCCGGGCATAGACCAGGGGGAGATATTTTTCGACCTCCGTGAAATTACGCAGGGCCTGAATTCCCCCGGCAGTGGCGCACGCCCCGATGGCCACTAAAAATTTTGACGACCGGCGAATTTTTTGAATTCGCTTTATATCATAGGGGGTAGTAATAGAGCCTTCCACCAGCGACAGGTCGTAGGGACCCCGGACGGTGGCCCGCGAGGCCTCCATAAAATAGGCAATCTCAATCCTCTCGGTGAGGGCCAGCAGTTCATCTTCGCAGTCCAACAGACTCAATTGACAGCCATCACAGGAGGCAAATTTCCAGACCGCCAGCTTGGGACGACGCTTCATCTTAAATCTCTCGCAAGGCAAACCACTTCTCGATCTGGTCAAACGCAAACACCGGCCCGTCTTTGCAGATAAAGTACGGCCCGAGCTGGCAGTGGCCACATAAGCCAATGCCGCACTGCATGTTGCGTTCCATGGAGACGTAGATATTTTCTGGTTTGATGCCGCGTTGTAAAAGTTCTTGG
The DNA here is from genome assembly GCA_028695935.1 of Desulfobacca sp. Taxonomy (GTDB): domain Bacteria; phylum Desulfobacterota; class Desulfobaccia; order Desulfobaccales; family Desulfobaccaceae; genus Desulfobacca_B. The sequence goes on along the minus strand of JAQVHY010000051.1, from coordinate 17,208 downwards.
ACCGTAAAGCGCATCATCACCCCCGGACCACAGACTAAGGCCGTGGTATGCCAGGGGTCAAAGCGGGCCCGGGGGATCAGGGTGGTCACCACCCCGACATTGTTCCGCCACTCGGGGCCGGCGCTATCGACGGCGACGTGCACCCGGAAATCAAAGCGTCCCCGCCATTGTTCCAGTTCTTTATAATACAGCAAATCACCCGGGGTCCGAGCCCCGACGATCAATTCAAAGTTTCCGTACTCGGCCCGGTGAGCCAGAATCTGGTAAATCGCCGGACGTAGCGGTGCCAGGCCCAGGCCGCCGACCACTATTACCATATCATGACCCGCGGCTTCGGCCACCGGCCAATGGCTGCCGAACGGCCCCCGCACTCCCAGGACCTGGCCCGGCTTTAATTTTTGGATAGCTCTGGTCACCGTTCCCACGGCGCGAATGGTATGGACCAAAGTTTGGGTATTGGCCGGGTCGCCGCTGATCGAAATCGGCACCTCCCCCACTCCAAAGGCATAGAGCATATTAAACTGACCCGGCAAAAAACAAAACGGCGCCGCTCCCCAGGCCGGTTGGAGGGCCAGCGTAAAAGTATCCGGGGTTTCTTGGCGGACCCGCCGGATCTGGAAGGGCTGGGTCAGCATGGGGACCGCCGGGTTAGCAGGGTGGGGCCGTGGGACCGGGGCGTTAGGCACCATAAACATCCACCAGTTGCAGTTTGAGAAAACGAAGGCTTTGGGCCAGAACCACGGCGAAGCGTTTCATGAATTCGTAGCCCAAATCATGATCGGCCTCACAATGACGCAACACACAGGAGAAATCGAAGGCAATGGCCCGGGTCAGATCAATGGCGCGCGCATCAATATGCCAGCGATGCGGCGAGACGATCCAGGACCAGCCCAAAAAGTCACCCTCCCCAACCGTGGCCAGGGTAATCGCGCCCCGCCGGGCGGTGTGGATTTCCAGAGCCACCCGGCCATAGCGGATTAGATAGAAGTGGGTGGCGGTCTGCCCTTCGGTATAAACCATCTGGCCCGGATTGAAGCTCACCAAAGAAGCACATTCGGCCAGGTTCTCCAAGTGTTTCGACTCCAGGCCGGAAAGAAAGGGATGCGCGGCCAGGATCGGCTGGAGCGTTTCCATGGATTACTCCTTTTTCTCACTTTCCCGGATGGCCCGGACTTCGGCGGTGATATCGATGCCCACCGGACACCAGGTAATACAGCGGCCACAGCCGACACAGCCCAAACAGCCGAACTGGTCTATCCAGGTGGCCAGTTTATGAGTCAGCCACTGGCGATAACGGGCCTTGGCCGAGGGTCGAATACTGCCGCCATGGATGTAGGAGTGGTCAACATTAAAACAGACATCCCAGCGCCGCCAGCGTTCGGCCTGTTGGCCACTCAGATCAGTGACATCTTCGATGGCATGGCAGAAGCAGGTGGGACAGACCAGGGTGCAATTCCCGCAGGTCAGACAACGGCTGGCGACCTCCTCCCAGCGCGGATGGTCGTAATGGCGATAGAGTAGCTCCTTGATGCCGACGGTATCCAGACGGCGTCCCATGTGCGCCGCAGTTTCCTGCACCATGTTCTCCGCCTGGAGCTGGACGGCGGCGGTCGCAGGTTTATGGGGAACCTCCTGTAAGACCTCGGCTCCCTGGTTACTACCCACCTCCACCAGGAAGTAGTGTTCCGGACCATGAAGGATTTCCGTCAGGGCCAGATCAAAGCCCGAGGTAGCTTGGGGGCCGGTGCCCATGGAGGCACAGAAACAAGTGCCTCCGGCGCGGGTGCAATTTACCGCGACAATAAACGCCGAACGCCGCCGGGCCTGATAAAACGGGTCCACATAGAGGCCCTCTAATAACACCCGATCCTGGACCGCAATGGCGTGCAGATCGCAGGGGCGCACCCCGATAAAGGCGAATTTAGGGGTTTCTGCTTGATTGGGGACAATCTCAAAACCGTGGCCCTGGCGTTCGGCCTGCCACAGCTTCGTACGGGGCGGCAGCAGGAACGCCTTCCAGGAATGTTGCCCCATCGCAAAGCCGAAAAAGACCTGGTCTTCCCGAGGCTTCAGGCGAAAGACCCCGGCCTCCTGTTCATCCGTCCAGCCCCTGGGCAAATCCGCCACCGAAGCTAGCTCGTCGTACACCAAATCGCCCTGGTGGAGCGTCGGCCCGATCAAGGTAAAACCCCGCTGTTGCAAGGCTTGCAGCAGGTCCTCGAGATGCGGCGCAGTGATTACTAACTTATCTCCCAAAGCTAGCGCGACCTGGGGCATGATGCTCCTCTTCTCCGGTCCGACTGCCTGGATTGGCGGTAGGGCTCACCCGGGTCCAGACAATCGGTATGTTGAGCAGCAAGGAAGCAAACTAGTGATTATTGGGTAACTAGTATGTTTAATTTGGTTTAGGCAACTAGCAATAACAGATAATTAAATTAATGTAAAGTTTTTTTTCCAAGTGCTTGCAATAGAACCAAAACTCAGCGCTTGATTTTTATCTAAATTTTAATAACCGACCTTTAATTTGAACCGATGTTCTTTATCGTGATATTTTTAGTGTCCGTTAAAAACTGCTCTTGGGGTGCCTTTAGAATCTGGCGGCGGCCTCTGGTTAGTAATGGTTCCGAAACCGTACGGTCTAAGCTGCTTACCTAACCAAAGAACTCACCGGCAGGTATGGGAAATAGACTCCCGCGAGTCTTCCTTGAGCCACCGAGCTAGTAGACCACAGTGCCACCCTGTCTCATGGTAGCCCAGACTCATGGCCCGATTTTTTGGCCCGCACGGGGATTTTCAATAGCTTGCACCTAAGCGTTCGGTTCCCGGCCTCTAACTTTGACAAAGCTGCGCTGCTTCCCCGTACAATTTAGCGTAACAGGGCTATATTAAGTTGTTAATTCAAGATACTATCTCACAGTGGCCAATATAACTGTCACCATACTTTTAAAAGAGTATAAAATAAACTTCGGTATAACGTAAAATAACGTAATTATCTATATTCTTAGCCACTGATCTTAGTAAATTAATAACAAGCTCTCAGACAGTGTCTGTGCCATGAGAATCGGATATTTTTAAGGGATAGCGACACTAGGCATTTTAGGCTTGACAGCTTAACATTATTATGCTATACAATTAGTAGATTTCGAGAAATAAGGTATTAGCAATATTACCGTTATTCCAAGAGGTTGGGTGGCTTATGGCCAGAGGGCAATTTTCCCCTTTTTCACCTGAGAGGGGCTGTGCCGGGGGTAGAAAAAATATGTAAATTGGTTATCTCGAGTATGCTAACTGTCCGATTATGTTCCCTGGTCTGAGATCAGGAATGATTATTTTAGGTGACTGAATAGTCCCGCCCCCGCATTGCCTGCTTTGTAACCGATAACTTTATTAAATTACAACACCTTAACCACTGATCTAAAAAAAACGGCGCTGGTCCTCTGGCTTTTCACTGCTTACTCCGTAACTATCTTAATTAATTATTAATATTGGCAAAACACCGGAGTACGGTAGTGGAAACTTTTTATTAACCAAAACGTGAGGCCCGTTTAGCGTAGTTAATTCTGGCTACCGCGCTAATCCGGTCTCACCGCCGTTCTTTTTCTGGCTCGCGCCCACCTCACACCTTCTTGGGAAACCAAGCCCCAGGGCTACGCCACCGGTCACCGCGCCCCGGCCGTTAGAGGTTGGAAAGGAGTTTTTTATGCCTCTGCTGGAGATTCAGCCCCATCTGCAACATGATGACCTGGCCCGATTATTGGGTAGCCCCAAAGGTCGGATTGCTTCAAACTCACTTAATAAAAAATTGAAGCACTGGAAAAAAAGAACCCGACAGATTATCCGACCCCGGTTGGTCTATCAGAAACATAAGTTGAAAAAGGTGTCGGCCGGCATCATCCAGTTAGACGGCAATTACCGGTTGAAAAGTCCCAAGCTTTCCCGAACTCTGCGCCGCAGCAAAGAGATTATCTGTTTTCTGGCCACCATCGGCGCGGGCATTGAAAAGGAGATCAACCGCCTGATGGGTCAAAAACGTCTGGCCGAGGCCTACCTGGTGGATGCCATGGGTTCAATCATGGTGGAGGACCTGGTGGACCAGTTCCAATCCCACATGGGTGAGCATTATCGAGTTCAGGATAAATTGGTAAGCCTGAGATTCAGCCCGGGCTATTGCGACTGGCCGGTAACTGAACAGAAGGAGCTGTTTAAGCTCATAGATTGCCAGAAAATCGGGGTGGAATTAACTGACTCCTGTCTGATGAAACCCCGGAAGTCGATTTCAGGGGTGTTTGGACTGATTCCCTGTCCGGAGGGCAAAGATCTAAGCACTTACAATCCTTGTTGCGATTGTAACAAATTTGATTGTCCGGCCCGCCGAAGTTAACGGCCAGAGAGGAAGGTGACTTTGAAAGTAAGAAAAGGACTAGCAGGAGGCCAATATAAACCTTTAAGTGATAATGACATTGAACTGATTCACCAAACCAATTTAAAAGTTTTTGCCGAAATCGGCGTTCAAGTAAATTTCCCCGAGGCTCGGGAGCTGTTCCAAAAAGCCGGAGCCTTAGTCGATCCCTCTACTCGAGTAGTCAAAATCCCACCCGAATTGGTCATGGACCTGATTGCCCAGGCCCCCTCAGTAGTCAAGCTCTGCGGTCGCGCTGAAGACGGAGCATTAGACTGTGAAATTGGCGGCCATAAGGTTTATCTGGGGACCGGCGGCACCGGCTTGAATGTGCAGGACCCGGGAGATAATGGCTGCCGCCGGTCCTTATTAACCGATGTCATGCATATGGCGCGGTTGGTGGAGGCCTTAGATAATATCCATTTCTATATGCTCAATGTCTATCCTAATGACCTGCCGGTGGAAGAGGTTGACGTCAATCGCTTCGGGGCCGCCCTCAATCATACCCGCAAACATATCATGGGTGGGGTTTACACCGTGGCCGGGGTCAGAAATGTCATTAAAATGGCCGGCCTGATTGCCGGCTCCCCGGAGCGGCTGCGGGAACGGCCCTTTGTCTCCATGGTGACCTGCCCGATCAGCCCCTTTAAACTGGACGAGAGCTATGGTCAGCTTACCATGGAAGTGGCGCGCCAGGGCATCCCGGTGGTCGTGCCGACCGAACCGTTGTGTGGGGCCACGGCCCCGATTACCCTGGCCGGTAATCTGGTGGTCCAGAGCGTCGACTCGCTGGCCGGAGTAATGCTCACCCAGCTAGTGAATCCGGGCACCCCGGTGCTTTTTGGCTGCATCTCGTCAATCACCGATCTGCGCGACATGAAGTATCTCTCCGGAGCGATTGAGATGGGGCTGATGAATGCCGCGGCCGCGCAGATGGCCCGATTTTACCAGCTGCCGTTATATTCTACTGCGGGGATGTCGGATTCCAAGGTCAATGATGCCCAAGCGGGGTATGAATCCGCCCTTACCAGCCTGATGGTAGCTTTAGCCGGCGGCAATCTGATCCATGATGCGGCGGGATTTCTGGAATTCTGCATGACCGCCTCCTATGACAAATTGGCGATCGACAACGAGATCCTCGGCATGGTGATGCGGGCGGTGGAAGGCATCCGGGTGGATGAGGAAACCCTGGCTTTTGAGCTGCTCAAAAAAGTGGGGCCCGGGGGCCATTTTGTTTCGGCCCGTCATACCCGGCGGCATATGCGCAACGAGCAATATCACCCCCGGCTGAGCAACCGCGATAGCCGGGAGCAGTGGCAAGAGGCCGGAGCCAAAACCACTCGGGCCCGGGCTACCGACAAGGTCCGGGAAATCCTCGATCAGCCCCCGCTCTCGGTCTTGCCAACACAAATAAAGGAACAACTGAAAAGAGAAATCCCCGGCCTGCGACCCGAAATCATGGCCTAACATCTGGAGGGAATTTTTCATATGATCATTATCGGTGAAAAGCTCAACGCCACCTTACCGGCGATCAAAGAGATTATCCAGCAGCAGGACACTGACCGGCTGGTGGCCCTGGCCCAGCAACAGGCCAGCGCCGGGGCGGATTTTATTGATATCAATGTGGGCACCGGCATCGGTTCTCAGGCCGACGAAGTCCGAGCCATGCAATGGGCCGTGAGCGCTATTCAGGAGCGGCTGGAGACCCCGCTCTGTCTGGACAGCGCCGACCCCGAGGTGCTGACCGCTGGTCTGCAAGCTATTAACCAGGGTCCGGCGATGATCAATTCCACCAAAGCCGAACAGGCGAGTCTAGATGAAATTGTGCCGCTGGCGGCTCAATATGACGCCTGGCTGGTGGCTTTGACCATGGACGAAGCCGGGATCCCCAAGACGGTGGAAGATCGCCTGCAGGCCGCGGCGAAGATCATGGACGCGGTCGACCAGCACCGCGTGCCGCGGCCACATTTATTTTTTGACCCCTTAGTCATGCCGATCAGCACGGATATTAGCTATGGCCTGATCACTCTCAACACCGTCAGCGCGCTTAAGGAAAGGTATCCCGAGGCCAAGACTGTGCTCGGTCTCTCCAATATTTCCTTTGGCCTGCCGGCCCGGCCGCGGATTAATGCCGCTTTTATGCATATGTGCCTTTATGCCGGGCTTGATGCCGCCATTATCGATCCGCTGGATGACACCTTGATGGCAGCCGTTACTACTGGGGAGGTCTTAGTGGGCCAGGACCGGCGGTGCCGACGCTATCTGCGGGCGTTTCGCAGCTAAGCGCTACTATTATTCGTCCGCAAATTCCCCTCCTCCAGTGGGAGGGTCTGAAGAAGGGGCGTAAGTTTCAACATATCGAGATTATATGATATTTTTCACCCCCACCCTGACTCTCCCCCATCAAGGGTGAGGGAAGAGTAGATAGCTGGTGCGATAATAGTATTAATCAGAAGCAAACTAGTAATTCTTCGTAAGCTCCCCCGCCCCTGGTGGGAGGGGGGAGGGGGCGTAAATTTCAATAATTAACGAGACCATAGAATATTTTTCACTCCCAATCCTCCCCCCATCCACATGGAGGGGAAAACGGGTTACCGGATGGACACCAGCGAGGTTAAGTATCCATGCTGCTTGATAAACCAGCTGACCATAATCATTTACTTAGGAGGTTATAAGTGATCGACACATTCCGCGCCGGGGTTTTAGTCAAGCCATACGAACGTCTGAGCCCGGAACAGGTGAAAAGCCTGGATCAGGCTTCTTTGCAAATTCTAGCTGACCCAGGGGTCTGGTGTTATAATCCACGAGCCGCTGAGCTCTTTAAAGCCCATGGTGCCCAGGTTCGGGAAGAACCAGGAACCACCCACCGCTGCTGGCGGATAAGTTTCCCGGCCGGACTGATCAAGGAGGCCGTTGCCCAGGCACCGTCGGCGCTGGTGTTAGGGGCCCGTAAACCGGAAAACCGGCTGTGGTTAGATGCGGAAGTGCCCCGGGTTTACTTTGGCACTGGTTCAGAAGCCAATGTCTGGATCGAAACCGAGGTCGAAGAATTTATCAGCCTTAAGGACAACCAGACTAGGGTGCGCGTCCCTCGCTATCAGGAGCTCCGGGGCACTACTGATTTACTCAGCCGGGCCGCCAGCCTGTGCGATAAATTGGAGCACCTGGATTTTTTCATCCGGCCCTTAAATATTCAAGATCCGGGAATCACTACCAGCAACCACGATGTCAACAAATTTTTTGCCAGCCTCAACAACATTACCAAACACGTGCAGGCCGGTCTGACTGACCTGGGGGCCTTAAAGGATGTGGTGCGGTTGGCGGAAATCATCGCCGGGGGGCAACCGGCCCTGCGGGAAAATCCGCTGATTTCCTTCATTGCCTGCGTGTTTAAGAGTCCCTTGCAGATCGTCGACGACACCGCCGAAAAAGTGTTCGCCATCGTGGAGTCGGGTCTGCCGCTGGTTATCTCTTCTTCTCCCCAGGGTGGGTCCTCGGCTCCCATCCAGGAAGCCGGGATGGTAGCCCAGATCAATGCCGAGATCTTGGCCGGCATTACCTTGACCCAACTGATTAAAGCCGGGGCACCGGTGTTATATGGCAGTGTGCCGGTCCGGGCCCGGTTGGATGATCTGCATGATCTTTACGGCTGTCCAGAATTCAACCAATACAACATTGATTGTGTGCAGTTAGCCCGTTATTACAAATTACCCTGTTATTCCACCGCCGGGGTCGGCGATGCCAAGGTGCCGGGGATGCAGGCGCTGTTTGAGAAGCTATTCACCCATCTCTATATGGCCATGACCGGGGCGCAATACATTCATTATGCCTTTGGCCTGTTAGACCGGACTAACAGCTTCTGTCCTCTGCAAGCCGTGCTGGACAATGAGCAGATCGGCAAAATCAAACATTGTCTGCGGGGGCCCCGGCTGGATAGTGATGATTTAGAGGATGCCCTACAGATGGTCAAGAAGGTCATGGCTTCCAACCATCGGCTTTTTACCCGTCACACCCGTAAGGCCATGCATCGGGGCGAAATTTCCAGTCCGTATCACTTCGAAGCCAAGCAGATGGAGGATAAAGTCATTGAAAAAGCTCTGAATTTTATGACTCAGTTAGAATCCCAAGCTGCCCCCAATCTGGAGCAGCATCAGGTCGAGACTATTTTTAAGGAGATCCCAGGGCTTTTACCAAATCTTAAAAAATTTACCGGAGGAAATCTATGAATCCCCAAGCTTTAAGGGTTAAAACCATAAATTATCAAGAGGAGAGTTCAGTGAGCCACCAAGAACTGATTGAGAAGATTGCCTTTAATGTGGTGCAGGGCCGATTAGAAGCGGAAGACGAAGGCTTTGACGCTGGACTGGAAGGCCAACCCGCGGTAACTGAACTGATGGAACAAGCCTTGGAGCAAGGCGTTGATCCCAAAGACATCGTCTTAGGAGCCTTAACCCGTTCCATGGAGATAGTCGGCGAAAAGTTTGAGCGCCAGGAATATCTGATCCCGGATATGTTGGCCTCGGCCGAGTGCGTGGGGGCGGCCATGGAAATGTTGGCCCCGCATCTGATCAAGGCCGGTATCAAGAGTAAAGGCAAGTTCATTATTGCCACGGTAGCCGGTGATTTACATGATATCGGCAAAAATATCGTGGCCATCATGCTAAAGGGCGCGGGATACGAAGTCATCGATCTGGGTACCGACGTTTCGGTGGATCGCATCCTGGAGGCGGTCCGAGAACATCAGGCCCCGTATGTCGGGCTTTCGGCCCTGTTAACCACTACCATGCGGGTTATGGAGGAAGTGGTGCAGAAATTTGATGAGCAAGGATTGCGCCAACAGGTCAAGGTGCTGATTGGCGGCGCACCCACTTCGACGGAATTTGCCCAACAGATCGGGGCGGACGCCTATTGCAAAGACGCCTTCCAGGCCATTGAAAAATTGAAAACCTTCAAGAGTTAACTCGGGAGAAAGACATATGGCTGAAAAGACCGCCTATACTCAGGCTTTTCGAACCGGCAAATATGAGAAGGCCAGCGGTCTGCTGGGGAAATACGACAATGTCCGGCGGTTCTGGGAGGATCAGGTTACGGGCTACTGTATGCGGCCGATTCTGCAACAATTGGTAGAACATAAACGGCAGCGCCTGGAAAGACTCCGAATTCTCGATCTGGGCTGCGGCAGTGGTGATGGTTATGATCTATTGATGGGGGTGACGACTAAAGATCCCGGCATCTTCGAATGGATCACCGCGGCGATTACCCCGGACATGCTGCAAGAGTACGTAGGACTGGACATCAACCCCGACCTGATCAAACAGGCCGAAGAATACCATGCCTTCAACCCCAAAACCCGGTTTTTGATTGGCGACCTGTCGAATGGCTTACCTCCAGAAGTCAAGGCGGAAAAACCCTTTGATATTTATTTTTCCTCGTTTGGGACCTTTTCGCACTTTCACGATGACCAGAGTGCGAAAATCATCGCCGATATCTGCCAGCATGCCCCGGCCGAGGCGATTTTTATGGGCGATTGGCTGGGGCGTTACTCCTATGAATGGCAGGATCTCTGGCATCATCCGGTGGACCAGGAGTATTTTATGGATTACCGAATCTCCTATATCTATCCGGAGGAGCAACGCAGCCAGGTGGAGGTGGCCAGTTTTCCCTTGCGACTGATCACCAAAGATGAGGTCACGCGCATTATTGAACAGGCTGCTGAGCAGTCGGGGGTAGCCATCAAGCCGCTAAGATTCTTGGACCGCTCGATTTTTATTGGCCGACATATGGATACCGGTGACTACAACGCCAATTGTCCCAAGTTGCGGGGGCCGGTAAACTCTCTTTTTGAAAGCTACCTGCGGACTGAATTGGAGAGCCTGCTGGTGGACTATGTGCCTCGCCCCGGATTTGATTATCTCAATAACTTTTTTGAGATGTTTTTCATGTCCTGTAATGCCCTGGTGAAATATACTATCGCGTTGCTGAGTAACTACGATAGCACCAGACAGAAAGTTGATGATCCGCCGCCGATTATGCCTTTCTATCCCGAGCCCCTCAAAGAAGTCATGGCCACCATGCTGAGCATCATCGAAGGCATCGGTTGGGTGCCCTGGGGCGATGTGCGGGCTAATCTCATTGAACCGATGTTGGGTTATTCGCTGCGCAAGCTGGAAATGGAACTTCAGCCTGGAATCGGCGTGGGACACGGATTAATCGGCATCTTTGAGATTCGTAAATAAAGCCGCCAGGCCCAGAAGCACAATTTTTTAAAGTAACCGTCAGCCCTGGGCTTAGAAAGTTAATTATCGATTTTGTGGAGTACTTATTGTGAGTGGATTTATAGTGATCTATGGAAACCCGGAGCGGGGCCAACTCGATGCCATGTTCAACCGAATCAGCCATCGGGGGCCGCGCTGCCAAGAGGTTTACGCCTCTCCCAATATCATGATGGCCCAGAATTATCTGGACGCCGATATCCCCGGGGCCTCTGATGACCTCCAGATTTTTGGGAATCATGGTCCCGATGCAGACCTAAGAGTTTGCTACGACGGCCAGATGGGCAACTGGCCGGAACTGGCTTCCGGGTCCGGCATTCCCCGCGGGCCGCGCCAGGAAGAGTCGTTAGTCCTTGAGTTATATAAAAAGTATGGCACCGGCATGTTCCCTTACTTAAATGATGCCATCTTTGCCCTGGTTATTAACGAGGGCGATCAGCTCTTGGTGGCCCGCGACCTGCTGGGCATAAAAACCCTCTTTTATGGCTGGCAAGATGGGAATCTTTACCTGGGTTCGGAACTGAAAAGCCTGGTGGCGGTTATCGATGAGGTTTATGAATTCCCTGCGGGTTGCTATATGGACCAGAAGGGACAGATTTTTAGATTTGCCGAGTTACCTCAGCGCCCGCCTCAGGATCTGCATACTGATCTGAACCAGATGGTGGCGGCGATCCGGGATATCATTCAACGCAGCGTCAACAACCGGTTGAATTTCCAGGTCAAAACCGGCAGTCTGCTGAGCGGCGGCATTGACAGCAGTGTAATTGCCGGTCTGGCCAGCCAGGCTTATCGGGACAGATTTGGCCCCGACGCCCGGCTGCCCACCTTTGCCTTGGGAGTGGGGGAAAGTCAAGATATCATTAACGCCCGCCTGATGGCCCGCCACCTCAATTCCGATCATGCCGAACTAATCGTCGGCCTGGAGGAGGTGCTGGCCGTACTGCCCGAAGTGGTTTACTATCTGGAGTCCTTCGACCCTTCCCTGGTCCGCAGTGCGGCGTCCAATTTTCTTATTTCCCGTTATGCCCAAAAGCAAGGTATTCAGGTGCTGCTGTCCGGCGAGGGAGGCGACGAAGTTTTTTGTGGTTACCTCTATCTGAAGAAATATCCCTTGCCGGAACTGTTTGCCCGCCAGATGGAATGCCTCAGTTTTTTACACAATAACGCCTCCTTGCGCCTGGATCGTATGAATCTGGCTAACTCCATCCGGGTCGTCGCCCCCTTGATCTCCGGCGAATTGCTGGAATATTCCCTGGCCCTGCCGGCCGAATATAAGCAGAAGCCCGAGGGAGAGGGCAAAATCGAAAAATGGATTTTCCGCAAGGCCTTTGAAGATCTGCTCCCCCCGGAAGTCGCCTGGCGCCTCAAACAGGAGTTTTCCCAAGGGTCCGGATCTGCTGAGGTTTTACCCCGGCATTTTGAAAAAGTTATCAGCGATGCGGAGCTGTCCCAGGCGCAATCCCAGTTTCCCATGGTCCGGAGCAAAGAGGAGCTTTATTATTTTCAGATTTTCACCGAGCATTTCGGCCGCGGGCGGGCGCTTGACACCGTCGGCCAGTGGGTCTGTCTATAATCCGCAGTTCATCATGGAAGCCCCTGACCAACGGCCATGAAGCGATATTCCAGCAGTGGGATGCCACCATTAAGGGACATGTTTTCTGTTCGTTTCTGGCCCTGGTGCTGCTCGATGAACTGAAGCGGCGACTGGCGCAGCGCGACTGGCAGTTGGAGTGGAATGACATCCGCCGCGACCTGTTGGCCGAGGTCGAAGTGCGCCAGGGTGAGCAATGGTACTTTCTTCGCACCGCTCTTCAAGGAGTGGCCGGAAAAGTGCTCCCGGCCACCGGGGTCAAAATCCCCTCGCCGGACCGGCCCAAAGAGGACAATGGGGTGCCAAAGGATACGCGCGCCCATGCAACTAGTTAATATATCTAACTTTCACAAAGTCGACGGTAGAAGCTGAGTCTAGGCATTTTACCTGGCGATCTTTTTTGACTAGGGAACGGCTGACGCTTAGCTTGCCAAGTTTTCCCCATTAATGGGTTGACGCTTTTTTAAATCATGATAAATTTCATAAAAATTTCAGAAATTTTAGCAAAGGATCGAAACGCATGGTTGAACTGGCCCCCCTGCGCGGCCTACACTATAACTTAAACAAGGTGCCTGATCTCGCCCAAGTGGTCACTCCCCCTTACGATGTCATCTCTCCGGCCCAACAGTCAGCTTTTTACATCCAACATCCCTATAACATGGTGCGGCTCATTCTGCCCCGCACGAAGTCGGGAGACACTCCCGAGGACAACCGCTATACCCGCGCCCGCCGCGATTTTAACGCCTGGCAACAGGCCGGCATTCTGGTCCGTGATCCCCAGCCGGCGATTTATTACTGGGAAACCGCTTTTAATTATGAGGGTCGGCGTCTGACCCGCGGCGGATTGGTAGGGCTGGTGCGCCTGGAGCCCTTTGAGAGCGGTATCGTGCGCCCCCATGAAAAGACCTTTTCGGCCACCAAAAATGATCGCTTCCAGTTGATGCAGCAGTGTCAGGCCCATTTTTCCCCGATCTTCGCCCTCTATCCGGACCCACAGGACCAGGTCCTGGATACCTTAAGGCAAGGGCGGCCTGCTACTCCACTTTTTGCGTTTGAGGATGCCGATGGCTTCGAGCAGCGATTTTACCGAGTGACGAACCCGGAGATATTACGGGATACCGTCAACAAGATGACCGAGCTGTCCATCTATATTGCTGACGGGCACCATCGCTATGAAACCGCGTTGGCCTACCAGGACTGGCTGCGGCGGCAATTTCCGACCGCCTCGCCGCGAGCTCCCTTCAACTACGTCCTGATGTATCTGAGCAACCTGTTGGATGATAATCTGATCATTCTGCCGGCCCATCGACTGCTGGTCACCCATCGCCTGGCCCAGTTCGATGAATCCCAGTTGCTGGCCCGGTTGCCGGAATACTTTGATTTACAACCGTTTACCGCCTCGGCGGGACAGCCCGCCGTTAATGGCGCGCAACTGGCCGCGGCCCTGGCGCAGGCCGGGGAGAACGGCACGACCTTGGGGCTGGCCGCGCCCGGTGCAAGAATATGGCTCCTCAAATTGAAACCCGGGGTCATGAACGGCCCGTTAGCCGCAGAGATCCCTCCGGCCCTGGCCCAACTTGATGTCATGGCCTTGAATTACCTGATTTTTGAAAAAATCATGGGCCTTAGCCGCCAGGAACAGGATGACGAAGAGACCTTCAAGTATGCCAGCACCGCGGCCGCCGCGCTGGAGGCGGTAGCCTGCGGCCGGGCAGGTCTGGCCTTTCTGTTAAATCCCACCCGCATTGCCCAGGTGCAGGAAGTAGCCGCCGCGGGATTGATTATGCCGCGCAAATCCACCTATTTCTATCCCAAAATCCTGGCCGGGCTGGTAATCCACCCGATCCATCCCCAGGAGGAAGTAGGATTCTGAGTCTTTCACCGGATTGGACGCCGGGGCCGGATGAAACCCTGGAACCGTTTGCCCAGGGACGCCTGTGGTTATTGCAGCAAAAACGGGGCTACCGCTTTTCCATAGACGCAGTGCTGTTGGGGGCGTTGTCCGCCCTGCGCGCCGGCGAACGGCTGATTGATCTGGGCACCGGCTGCGGCATTGTGGTCTTATGGCTGGCCTGCCGTTTTCCCGACTGTAGCCTCACCGGGGTCGAGTTGCAACCGGCCCTGGCCCGGTTGGCAGAGCAAAATGTGCGTCTTAATGGGCTCGCGGATCGGGTGCAGATCGTCCAGGGCGATATGCGATGTGTGCCGCAGCATTTTCCGGCCGCGGCCTTTGAGGTGGTGGTCAGCAACCCGCCTTATCGACCCTTAAAGGCCGGCCGTTTGAACCCCGACACCGAAAAGGCCATCGCCCGGCACGAACTGGCCGGCTCCCTTAGCACGGTGGCCCAAGCCGCCGATTACCTGCTCCCCCACGGCGGACGTCTTTATTTGATCTACCCGGCCTGGCGGCTGGTGTCCTTGTGTGGCACCCTCCGAACTCACGGTTTGGAACCGAAAACTTTACGGTTCATACATTCCCGGGCCACGGCCCCCGCCAGCCTGATATGGCTCGAAGCCCGCAAACACAGCCGGGAAGCCTTGCAGATTTTACCCCCGCTAACCATCTATAATGACCGCGGACAATATACTTCCGAAACCAAGGCTTGCTTTGACCTTTGAACCCGCAAGCCCGGTGTAAGTAAATAGTTGCCTAACCAGGGTGAGTTGGATTAATATAGGAGGAGATAATCTATTGTTAACTCTCTCACTTGATAACAGAGCCGGAGAGGTACCAAAATGTTTGGAGATCAGGTTAGAAGTGAACGAAAGCGCATCCTGGTCGTCGATCAGGACGGGACTACCCGGGAGTTTTTAGCCAATATTATCAAATTGTTGGGTTGTGATTTCCACCTGGCCGAAAGCGTCGAAGAGGCTCGGCAAACCCTGGAAGAGCAAGTCTTTGACCTGCTCATCACCGATCTGCATCTCCCCGAATGCCGAAAACTGATTGAAAATTGCCTCCAGCGGTTGCCCAATCTGCGCGCCATCTTTATGGTCCGGCAGCGGCAACTAATGGTGGAGACCTTCCATCTGAGCAATACTAGATTTATTCCTAAGCCCTTTAATTTCGATGACATGATCAATACTATCCGCCAGGCCATGCATGACAAACATCTCCAGGAAATGGAAGCGGAGTTTCGTCGCCTGCGCCGGGAAACCTTCAGGATCTTGATATAAGCAATTTCAGATCGTTACTCGGTAAGGACCTGACTCCAGCGGCTCATTGTTACTGATGTGATCCCAGCTCCGATCAGGAGGGTAAATAACCAAGCCATTTTGTGCTCCGCGTCATAACTGCAGATCATCATGACCGCATGCCAGCCCTTTAGTTTTATTCACTGCGCCGATCTTCACCTGGACAGTCCCTTTGAGGGTCTCCATGCCCTGGAACCCCAGATCGCCGCCATTCTGCGGGATGCTACTTTTAAGGCCTTTGGCCAGGTTATTGACCTGGCGATTAACGCCAAGGTTGATTTTGTGATCATCGCCGGTGATGTCTATGACGGCGCTGATCGCAGCCTGCGGGCCCAGTTACGTTTTCGGGACGCTTTGCGCCGCGCGGTCGAGGCCGGGATCGAGTGCTTGGTGGCGCATGGCAATCATGACCCGCTCTCAGGTTGGGAGGCGGCCCTGACCCTGCCCCCAGGGGTGCACCGCTTTGGCGGCCAGCAGGTAGAACACCTGATAGTCAAACGAGGCTCTGAACCACTGGCTGAGATCTACGGCATCAGCTATCCGGTCCGGGAGGTGCGCGACAATCTGGCCTCGCAGTTTCAGCGCCAACCTGGCCAGTCCTTTCATATCGGCGTCTTGCACTGCAATGTCGGCGGTGATCCCCACCACGATAATTATGCCCCTTGCACCCTAACAGACCTGATTAACTCCGGGATGGATTACTGGGCCTTGGGGCATATCCATAATCAAAAGGTCCTACGGGACCGCGAGCCGTGCATCATCTATCCCGGCAACACCCAGGGCCGTAATGTCCGGGAAGCTGGCCCCCGCGGCTGTTACCTGGTCCGGGTAGATGAAAACCGGCACCTACAGACGGAATTTGTGGCTACCGATGTGGTGCGCTGGTACACGCAAGAGGTGAATATCGCGGACCTGAACAGCATCGACGATCTGTTGGAGGTGCTGACTGAAATTCTGGAAGAAACCCGTAAGGCAGCGGACGGCCGGGCGGCCATTTTGCGGTTAACCTTGGTCGGGCGCGGCGAACTCCACCGTCAGTTGCGGCACCTCGACCCGGACCGGGATCTGGGGTCGCGGTTACGGGAAGGAGAGCTTAACCGGGATGACTTCGTCTGGGTGGAATCGGTCCAGAACCGGACCCGGCCGCCCGTCGATATTGAGCGGAAGCGCCAGGTCCAGGATTTTATCGGTGATTTTCTGCGGGCCGCCGAGGCCCTCCGCCAAGACCAGCACCCCGCGGCTCTACTTCATAAATTGCTTGCTGCCCGACCAGAACATACCCTGATCGCTAAGTACCTTAATAAACTTACCCAGGAAGATTGGTTAGCCATGCTGGGCGACGCGGAGACCCTGGGTCTGGATCTATTGTTAGAGGATCAAGAATAATGACTGCCTAAAAAAACTAAAAAATCATATCTTTTGAGCCTCTTGCAAAATAGTTGTTTTTGTCATCCTGAACGAAGTGAAGGATCTTAACTTTACAGTATCCTTAGATTCTTCGCTTCGCTCAGAACGACAAGGGAGGGAAAATTGAGTTTTGCAGGAGGCTCTTTTAGGACACTTTACACAGTTAATGATATTTTACAAGGTTTCCTTCCGGACTCCCCCTCCCCCCAACCCCCTTCCCTGGTGGGCTTATCATTACCCACAAGTTTCATGGGGCAGGAGGAGTAAAAGGGAAAACGGGATATTTCACAAGAGAACTTGCTAACATGTTGATTTAACTAAATAAATAAGTTCTAGACTTTTAC
>JAQVHY010000050.1 GCA_028695935.1 Desulfobacca sp. | reverse complement strand
TCAAATTGATCACATTTCAGCCCAGCTAGGACCTTCATCGGTAGATTTCCAGGCTATTTTACTTTCATTGAACTACGTTAAGCTCAACTCGTTCTCTTTGACAAATTGAATCGCTCAATTTAGGTAACTATATTTTGGCTATACTGGCAAGCAGCGAAGTTTAGGTCAAACTTTTAGCCGCAGGCCATCCTCGGCCCGGATGATTTCCCCCGGATATTCTTGGGCGCAGGCGGCCATCACATCCATCTGGTCGCAGGGCGGATAGAAATGGGTCAGAACCAGGCGGGGGACCCCGGTCCGAGCCGCCAACCGCCCGGCCTCGGCAGGGGTGAGATGGCCAGGAATTTTCGTGGGATTAGCCGCTTCCAGGATCAGCAGATCAGCCCCGGTGGCCAGTTTGATCAGGGATTCACTCCAATCCGTGTCCCCGGAATAGACTACCGCCTGGCCCTCGGCTTCGACCCGAAAGGCAATGCTGCTGGCAATATGATTGACGGGGGCGGTCTTGATGAGCAGATCATCCCAGCCAACCTGATCGGGACCGGCGGTAGATAATTCCTGGACGATCATCAGTCCGGGCGGCGGTTCAATCCAGTCGCCGAAGGCCCCTTGCAGGCCGCGCAAAAAATCCTTGAAACCTTGGGCTGCCAGCAGATAGAAAGGGGTCTGGCGGGTATAGCCCAGGGAATAATGGGTGGCAAAGAGAAAGGGGGCCAGATCGCCGACATGGTCGATATGAAAGTGGCTGAGGCCGATAATATCGAGCCTGGTAAAATCGAGATCCACGGTCAGCAAGGCCCGCAGGGTCCCGGCCCCTAAATCCAGCAAGATCACCCGCCCAGCCGCCTGGAGGGCCACGGCGGGCGCGCCCCGGCGCCGCGAGGGGACCCCGGTCCCCGAGCCGATAATGATAATTTCCACGGTTTACTCTTTTCTGGTTACTTGGGGCAACCTCGACGGTAAAGGGAACGGGTTCGGCTGACGACTTGGTTAAGCCCCATCAACGTGGCTCATCTCACTGACATAGAACCAGTCGGCCGGGTCGGCCAGATAATTATGATAATCCAAGAGCGCTAAGTAATGGCCCCGTTCTTCATTGACCAGGCTCAAAAAAAACCGGCGTTCCATGGGGGTGCCGGCCTCCCGGGCCAGTTTGTTGTAATAGGCCACGCTCTGCTCTTCCATCTCCATCCCCATCTTCAGGGCCTTGAGATCATCGGCCGTGCCTTGGCCCATGGCTTCGCTGTTCAAGGCTTTGGCAAAGACATTGGGCTCATGATGGGGTTGGTCAAACTTGCACATGGTTTCCGACCATCTCGGGTCTTTTTCCAGAGACTGATAGATTTCCCTGATTTTTTGGATGTGGTATTCTTCGGATTCAGCCAAATACTCAAAGATCTCGCGGGTTCCTGGGGTCTTAGACCGGGCGGCCGCCTGTTGATAAAATTTCTGCCCGTCGATTTCCATCTGCACCGCATCCTTCAAGGCGTCGATCATACAACTGATATCCTGCGCCATGACTTACTCCTCTTTCCAGATTGTAAAATTCAGTTTTAAATAAATTATGTCAGCATTTGCCAGTTGTCAAACAAATCTGATGAGTGTTCAGTGATCAGTAGGCTACGCAAATTTCAAATGTTATCCCTATGACCTTGCCTGGGCGATTATAGCCTTTTCACCGATAAATATCTATCTTGACCGGCAACCGGCAACTGAACACTTATCCAATCTGAGGCTTTTTAAGCTTAATCAACCAGTCTGGGCTCATGGCACGCAGTTCTTGCTTGCTGGCCGGTTTTAGTCGGTAGGTTAACCGCCCTGGATTGCTCCGGTCTGGCTTGCCGGACGGAGATTTATATGCTAAAAAGAATTAAGAAGGTTAACCATGACGCCGGAGCAATTGCGCCTGCTTTTATCCTCTCCGTCTCTGACCGTCCCAGTGGCGGCTGATCTGACCGCGGCCGCGGTCCTGGCCCCGCTTTTCTTTCAGGACGGGGCCTTACAAGTGCTTTTTACCCAACGTACTAACGAGGTCCGCGACCATCAGGGTCAGATCTCCTTTCCCGGCGGGATCCAGGCCCCCGAGGATAAAAGTTTTTTGGACACCGCCCTGCGGGAGGCCGGGGAGGAAATCGGCCTGGACCCTAAGGTGGTGGAAGTGCTCGGGGCCTTGGCTCCGATTAGCACCGTCACCGGTTACCAGATTTATAGTTTCGTCGGCCTGATTCCCTATCCCTATGATTTCCAGATTAATCAACGCGAAGTGGCCCGCCTGATTATCCTGCCGGTCATGCCGCTCTTGGAACCAGAGCGCTGGTCCACAAGGCCTTATGAATGGCAGGGGCAGACTAAATTAGCGTTTTTTTGCCAGTATCAGGATATCACCGTCTGGGGAGCCACCGCAAGGATTCTGATCCAAATCTTGGCCCGCTTAGATCCAAAGTTCCATCCCGGCCCGGCTTGAGAGGCGGTAGTGCTTCCTGGCCGCCAGATCCGCAGAACATTTTTCTTTAGTTCTACTTAGGTGTTAAATTTTAACGAAGAAATCTTCCTAAATCCAATACTGTTTAATTAAACGCCTTGTAGGGGCGGGGTCTCCCCGCCCTTAATTGAACTTCTGATCTTGGGCGGGGAAACCCCGCCCCTACGAAAAGAGAAAGTCCTCCGGTTTAAGTAACCTGTTTTGCCCTAAATGCACCTTAAATAGGTTGGTTTATTTCCCCCCTTTTCTAAAGGGACGCAGGGGGGATTTTATTTCCCCAGGGCAGTCAATTCCGGGCCATGTTGTTTCAATCAGGTTCTTGGTAAATTGAGACTAAAAAAAATACTTGATTAAAATAATTTTATTCGGTAATTGACTTTTATAAATATCCGAAATTGCTGGATTCATAGAGATCTAATATCTTTTACTGATTAATAGCAAACATGGTTCCAGTTAGAAATAAGGTTTGACGATAAATATCGTACAGGCGTAATTCGAGTTAAGGCGATAAGTGCGATGAAAATTGAGAAACAAGAAGACTGTCAAGCTGAAATCACTGAATATCAGGGAATCGAGGCAAACCTGAGCAAAAATTTGGAAAAATATCGTTTGCTGATCGATCATATTTCGGATGTGGTCTATGCCACTGATCGACAGGGGGCAACCATCTTTATCACGCCTAATGTGGAAAAAGTCTACGGCTTCACCCCCGAAGAAATATATCAGGCCGGGGCGCAGATCTGGTGGGACAGGATCCACCCCGAGGACCTGGAAAAAGTCAAACAAGCCTTTGAGCTGCTCTTCACCAACCACCAGAAGTTTGATGTGGAGTATCGGATTCAAAGAAAGGACGGTAAGTGGATCTGGCTTCATGATCGTTGCCTGGGCACCTTTCAAAAGCAGGGGACGGTTTATGCTGAGGGGGTATTTTCGGATATCAGCGAGCGCAAGCAGATTGAAGCGGAATTGCGTCAGGCCAAGCAGGGCCTGGAATTAAGGGTGCAAGAACGCACCTCAGATCTGACCCATATCCTGGAGCAGTTGCAGCAGGAGATCGCCGCGCGTCAGCACACTGAAAAACGGATAGAGCACCTCAATGCGGTGTTACGGGCGGTCCGCAACGTCAATCAGCTCATCACCCAGGAAAAAGACCGCGACCGGCTGATCCAGCGGGCCTGCGATAATTTAATCGAAACTCGGGGCTATTTTAATGCCTGGATCGCCTTGTTTGACGAGTCCGGTCGTTTAGTGCAGGCCGCGGAGTCCGGTCTGGGAGATAACTTCCAGGCTTTAGTGGAGCACCTACAGCGTGGTGAGTTGACCAAGTGTGCGCGGCAGGCCCTGGCCCAATCAGCGGTAGTGATAACTGTGGACCCGCCCTCGGCCTGTGAGGATTGTCCCTTGGCCTGCCAATACCAGGGCCGGGGGGCGATAACTGGGCAATTAGCTTACGGGGGCAAAACTTATGGCCTGTTGAGTGTGTCCATCCCGGCCGAGATGGCTACGGACCCGGAAGAGCTGGAGCTTTTTGAAGAGGTGGCCGGAGATCTGGGTTTTGCCTTGCATAGCATCGAACTCCGGGAGGAACGCCAACGGGCGGAGGAAGCTCGGCAAAAGAGCGAACTGAGCTACCGATTGTTGGTCAAAAATATCCCGGCGATGGTGTTCAAAGGCTACAGTGACTGGTCGGTGGATCTGGTGGATGACCGGACCGAAGTCATGACGGGCTATGTCAAAGCCGAATTCGATTCCCGGCGGTTGAAATGGTCTGATCTGGTGCTGGCCGAAGATCGGCCGGCGGCTAAAGACATATTTGTCAAAGCTCTAAAGAGTGATGGGGACTACGTCCGGGAATACCGCATCCGGAAAAAGGACGGTGACATTATCTGGATCCAAGAGCGCAGCCAGATAATTTGTCGTCCGGATGGCAGAATTGATTATATCAGCGGGGTGTTTTTTGACATCACGGAACAAAAGCAGTGGCAGGAAGACCTTAAGGCCAGCGAACTTTTTCTGCAAGAAGTCTTTGACGCCATTCAGGATGGGATCACCGTCCGGGATTGCTACCTGAACATCACTAAAGTGAATCGCTGGGTGGAAGAGAAATACCCCAACCAAATGCCCCTGGTGGGTAAAAAATGCTATGCGGCCTTCCAACAACGCCAGTCACCCTGCCCCTGGTGTCCGGCGCTGCCGACCATGCAGACCGGCCAGGTTCACACCCAGGTCATCCCCTATCCGTCGCTCGAAAATTGCCAGGGATGGTTTGAACTGTCGGCCTTTCCGCTTAAAAATGCTCAGGGGGAGGTCATCGGCATTATTGAGCATGTCAAAGATATCACGGCCCGCAAACTGGCCGAAGAGGCCCTGAAGGCCTCGGAGGCCCAGATGCGACACATTATTGAGGCCTCGCCGATCGGTATCCGCATGGCTCAGCATGAAAAGTTGGTGTACGCCAACCCGGCCTTTATAAAAATGTTGGGCTATAACAGTGCGGCGGAAATTCTGGGGCAGCCCGTCAGTTCGTTAGTGATTCCCGAACAGCGGGAACTGGTCCGGGAGCGACATCTAGATAGAATAGCGGGCCGGGAAGCACCCAGTAATTATGAGATCACTGGCCTGAGAAAAAGTGGCGAGCCCTTTGACGCCGCGGTCTGGCTGACGATAATCGATTATCAGGGCGCCCCGGCCACTTTGGGTTTTGTGGTCGACCTGAGCGCCGAAAAAACTCTGCGGACCCAGCTACAGCAGGCCCAAAAAATGGAGGCGGTGGGGACCCTGGCCAGTGGCATCGCGCATGACTTTAACAATGTTCTCCAGGCTATTCAAGGGGGGGTGGAGATGCTTCTCTTGGACAGCAATACAAATCAGCAGGGACATGCGGGATTAAAGGAAATTGAGCGAGCGGCCCAACGGGGGGCGACGCTGATCCAACAACTTCTTACTTATAGCCGGAGAGTGGAGAGCAAACCGAGTCCGATCAATCTTAACCACACGGTTGAGAGGGTTAAGGGCTTGCTGGATCGAACCATCCCCCGGATGATTGATATCGAACTGCAACTGGCCGCAGACTTACAGACGATCAATGCCGATGCCAACCAGATCGAGCAGGTGTTGTTGAACCTGGGGGTCAATGCCCGAGATGCTATGCCCGAGGGCGGTAGATTAATCCTGGCTACCGAAAATGTGACTCTGGATGAGCAATTTTGCCAGACCCATTTAGGGTGCCGACCCGGTAATTATGTCTTGCTCAGCGTTACGGATACGGGCTGCGGCATGACGCCCGAAATATTAGGACGCATTTTTGAACCATTCTTCACCACCAAAGGAGTGGGTCAAGGCACTGGCTTAGGCCTGCCGATGGTTTATGGCATTGTTAAGAGCCATGAGGGTTATATCTGGTGCGATAGCGCACCGGGATTAGGGACGATCTTTAAGATCTATCTGCCGGCTTTACCTGAAACTGGTCAAGTACTTGAAATACCGGAGAAAGCCGCAGCTCCGCCCCAGGCAGGGACCGAAAAGATTCTGGTGGTCGATGATTATGAGATCCTGCGAGACCTAAATCAAAGAATGTTAGGCAGGTTTGGCTATCAGGTGATTACCGCAGGCAGTGGCGAGGCGGCCCTTGAAATATATCGGCATCAGCCCCAAAGTATTGATCTGGTGATTCTAGATCTGTCCATGCCGGGCATGGGGGGCAAAAAATGTTTGGAAGAGCTTTTTCGGCTGAACCCTCAGGCCCGGGTGTTGATTACCAGTGGTCTGGCTGACGCTACCGTGGCTGAGCAGGCTCTCCAGGCCGGGGCCCGGGGGTTTATCGGTAAGCCTTATAACCTTAAAAAACTACTGAAAAAAGTCCGGGAGGTATTGGATCAATCTTGATTAGTATTCATCGGAAACCTCACCCTAATCCAATGGCGGTACCGTGGCATTAAGCAGTCGGACTACCGGCAGGTCAGGAAAATAGTCGATTATACTATAACCGGCGTAGGTCTGATCCACCCGGAACAGATTATCCAGGCAGATCCCCAGGGCCTGGCAAAGAATAACCCGATTGATCCCCGCGTGGGCAACTACAAGAAATTGCTCCCCCGCATGACGTTGCTGCAGGCGTTCCAGGGCGGGAATGACTCGGGCCTGAACGTCGGCTAGGCTCTCGCCCTCCGGGATGCGATAATTGGTCAGATCTTGAAAGCGGTTCTGCAGTTCCTGGGGATAGCGCTCGACAATCTGGGCGAAACTTAAACCCTCCCAAACGCCGAAATTGAGTTCCCGGAACTCTGGCACCGGTTGCACGGTCAGACTCCGGTGCCGGGCAATGATTTCGGCCCCCCGCCGGGCCCGGAGCCGATCCGAAGCATAGATGGCGTCCAGATGCAGATCACGCCAATGTTCAGCCAGGGCCTCGAATTGCCGCACTCCGAACGGGCTTAAATCAACATCATTATGGCCGTTATAAATATGGGTATGGCCGTCGGCCACCTGGCCATGGCGCACCAGGTAAAGGCGGGTGGGCTTCAGATCCCGGTCTTGGGTTAGGGCTTTGATTTGCATCAGTCGTCCAACATGACGTTGTTCGGGACTACTACGATCCCCCCCTCGCTGATCGGGAACCGTCGGGCATCGGCCTCATGATCAATGCCAATGGTAAAGCCGGGTGGCACTCGGACCCCCTCCTCAATAATCGCCCGGTGGATTCGGGCCCGGGGGCCAATATGCACATCGTCCCAAATGATGGAGTCGGTTACCTGGGCATAATGTTCGATCCGCACATTGGGAGACAACACCGAACGCCGCACCTGGGCCCCGCTGATAATACAGCCGCCGGAAAGCAGGGTATCTTCTACCACCGCCGGTCTTAACTTTCCGGGGTCACCGGCGCAAATGGTCTTGGCCGGGGGCGTTTGGCGTTGATAGGTCCGGATGGGCCAATCCTCATCGTATAAGTTAAACAGCGGATCCAGGGCCACCAGGTCCATGTTGGCCTCAAAGTAGGCGTCGATGCGGCCAATATCCCGCCAGTAGCGGGCCGTATCTTTATCCTGGGCCCGGAAATTGTAGGCATAGACCCGTTCTCGGCCGATCATCGACGGGATAATATTTTTCCCGAAATCATGGGCGCTGTCCGGTTGCCGGGCATCCCGGATAACTTCCTGCACCAACTTTTCGGTATTGAAGATATAGACCCCCATGGAACCCAGGGCATGCTCGGGATCTCCCGGGATGCAGGGCGGGTCCTGAGGTTTTTCCAAAAAATCAATGATCTGCTGATCCTCATTAATATGGATGATGCCAAAGGCACTACCTTCCTGGCGAGGAATCTTCACGCAGCCGGCAGTCAGCTCGGCTCCCTTTTCCAGATGAAAATTCAACATCTCCAGATAATCCATTTTATAGACATGATCACCGGAGAGGATCAGGGTCCATTTGGGTCGCTCCTCCTGGAGGATTTTGATGTTCTGATAGATCGAATCCGCGGTGCCCCGATACCAGCGGTTGACCATGACCTGCTGGGGCGGCACGCTACAGATGAATTCTCCCATTTCCGGTTGCAGGATATGCCAACCCAGGGTCAGGTGATGGTCCAGCGACAGACTGCCATATTGAGTCAGCACATAGATGCGGCGGATACCGGAATTGATGCAGTTGGAGAGAGTAAAATCAATAATTTTATAAATGCCCCCGAAGGTGATGGCCGGTTTGGCCTTATCCCGGGTCAAGGGGTACAGCCGCTCTCCCCGACCGCCCGCCATAATCAGCGTGGTCAGATGCTTTAGTTGGGTCATATCGAGTAAACCTATTCTATCAGCTCTTTGATCTTTTGTTTGAGTTCGCTGAGATCGCTGGATTTGACGATATAGGCATTGGCTGCCCAGGTCATGAAATCTTGTTTATATTGGGTATACGCGGTGTTCAAGATCACCGGCAGGTTTTCTCTCAGTCCGATGATCCGGGGCAACAGTTCCACGCCGGTCATCCCCGGCATGCGGATATCCAGGACTACCAGGTCTAGGGGCTCTTGTTGTTCGATAATTTTGAGGGCCTCCATGGCGTCGGCCGCGGTCTTTACCTCGTAGCCTTCATCGGTCAGTTCCTCGCTAAGGAGGAGGCGGATTCTCTCATCATCGTCAACTATCAGAATATGTTTCATTGCACCTCCTCATTGATCAAAATCATACTTTATTATAAACACATCAGACCGCGGTGACAACGAGCCCGACTTCATAACACCTAAAAAATTAATCTAGTGAATTTAGCAGCTTAAAGGCCCGGCGGCACTAGCCACCGTTCCCCGAAAAACAGCGGTAATTCCGCGGCGCAGATAGGGCCGACTTGAACCTGCCAGCCGGTCTGAGCCATCAGCGCCTCCTTGACGGGGGCACATAATCCTGGGATAATCAGTTGCCGGTGATCGATTCGGGGGGCCAGATCGGCTTCCTGAAGACCTCTTGCTACCCGAACCGGGGTAAAGGTCTCGTAGATCATGGCCATATCAACTGTATCACCCCGGCAATCGATCAGCAATAGATAAAAAGGGCTGACGGTGGTGGCCAGCACCGCGGTCAGCACTGTCAGGGTTACCTCACTGTTGCCGCTGACCAGCACCGGAGTGTCCGGGTCCGGGGTGTTGATCTCAAACAACCCCGGCGCGGTAGGCTGGGGTAAGGGCATGGATTCCACCGGCGGCAGCCAGTCCCCGGCAGTCAGGGCCAGCTTCAAGGCATAGCGTTTCTGGGGGGACAGATTAGGGCAATCTTCCAGGTTCAAGGTGCTGTTGTTGAGTTGGGCAAGGAAATGTTCGGCATTCGGAAGGCCCAGGGCCTGACATTCCTCGGGATGGATATAGGGCAACCACTGCATCTGAGAGAGATATAAATTCGCCGGTGGCATTCGGGGCTCCTATGCTAGCTCAAGAGCAGAAAGGCAATGGATTGGGCAACTGCCTTATTACCATAGCAGAAATCCGGGTACCGGTCAATTCCCCGGCCACGGAGCTGACTTGCCAAAAATCTGGTTGACATCTGAGCACTAGTTAATTTCCATCCGGGAACTCCCCCGCCCCTGGTGGGAGGGGGTGGGGGGGTAATAGGTTTCTGGATGGAAACCAGTTCAAATATATTAAAAAACATGGATTAGGAATCCGAAAACTCCGATTGCCCTCTTGGTTTGGCCAAAAGAGTTATCGGGAACAGTGAGGTTTTTTTTGACATTATATAATTCACCAGCCATTCGTCCCTGGCATGGGGGCGACCTGAACTCAGCCCGACAACGCTACGGATCCGGCCCTCGGCTCGATTTCAGCGCCAACATCAATCCCTGGGGGCCGCCCCCGGCGGTGCTGCGGGAATTGCCCAACCTGTTGCCCGGCATTGTTCACTATCCCGACCCCTTTGCGGGGCAACTCAAGCAGTTGCTGGCGGATTGGCTGGGGATCGGTCCGGAACATCTACTGTTGGGCAATGGCTCCACCGAATTGATCTATCTCCTGCCCCGGGTGTGCCGCGTCTCCCGGGTGGCGTTTCCGGCCCCGTCCTTTAGTGAGTACGAGTATGCCGCCCGATTGGCGTCGGCTACCTGCCTTTATCTGGAACTGCAGCCGCCGACCTTTGCCTGGGACCTGGCCGCGCTGAAGGAACTCATGCCGCAAGTGGATATGATTTTTTTGTGCAACCCCAACAATCCTACCGGTACGCTGTTTTCTGCCGGGGAGTTGGCGGAAATATTAGCGGTGTTGCCGCCCCGGACTAAGTTGGTGATGGATGAAGCCTTTATCGACTTTGTTGCCGATAAGGCGGAACTGACCTTGGTACAGCGCGCCAGGGAAGATTCCCGGGTGTTGGTGTTAGGGTCGTTGACCAAATTTTTTGCCCTGCCCGGCTTGCGCCTGGGTTATTTAGTGGGCACGTCCGAGGTAGTCGGGCAACTGGCGGCTCACCTGCCTCCCTGGAACCTTAACCACCTGGCTCAGGCAGCCGGCTGCCTGGCGCTTCAGGACCAGGAATATGTCCAGCGCTCCCGGCAATCCATGGCGGCGGCCCGGTCCCGATTTTATCAAGACCTGCAGACGGTGCCGGGAATTACCGCCTTACCGCCGACGGCCAATTTTATCTTTGCTCGCCTGGATGATCAAGGTCCCTCGGCCGCACAACTAGCGGAACAGTTGGGCCGCCGGGGTTTCTTGATTCGCGACTGTGCCAATTACCGTGGTTTGGATGACTATTGCCTCCGGGTAGCCGTGCGTCGGGAAGCAGAAAATACCGATCTGGTAAAGGCCCTTAAGGAGATCCTCACTGGTGGGGCTTGAACTGTTGCTGGCCTGGGGTTTGGATCTGTGGCTGGGGGACCCTCCGACCTGGCCCCATCCGGTGCGCGGCCTGGGCTGGGCCATTAAAGCCCTAGAAGCACCGTTACGGAAAATATTCCCCCAGGCGCGGCAGGCGGGAATGGCCCTGGCGGCCATCATCGTCCTGGCGACCGTGGGCCTGGTCCTGACCCTGCAGTTTCTGGCGACCTGGATTTATCCGGGTCTGGGGTTTATCTTTAGCGTTTTCTTGATTTATCTGGCTTTATCGGTAAAGGACCTGGCGGACCATGCCCAGGCCGTTTATCAGCCCCTGGTGAGTGGAGAACTGCCGGCCGCCCGCTTGGCCCTGAGCAGAATCGTTGGTCGGGATACGGCCAAGCTCTCCGAACCCGAGATTATCCGGGCCACGGTGGAGACCATCGCCGAAAATATCGTGGACGGGGTAATTTCTCCCCTGATTTATGCGGCCCTGGGCGGCCCTGCCCTGGCCTGGGGTTATAAGGCGGTCAACACCCTGGATTCCATGGTGGGCTATCCCTGGGGACGTTATCAGGAATACGGCTGGGCCAGCGCTAAATTGGATGATGTGCTGAACTGGCTGCCGGCCCGCCTGGGCGGGGCCTTGCTGGCCCTAGCCGCGAGGTTGATCGGACTCCATGGTTGGCGTAGTTGGCAGATCTGCTGGCGCGATGGCCGGAAGCACCCTAGTCCGAACGCCGGTTTTCCGGAAGCCGCGATGGCCGGGGCGTTGGGACTGCCATTGGGCGGCGCCAGCTCTTATGGTGGGCGCCAGGTCAATAAGCCCGGCTTGGGAGATGCAGGCCGGGACCCGGAGCCCGCGGATATTGCTCAAGCTCTGCGACTGCTCTACGCCGTGAGCGTTCTGGCCGTGCTCAGTCTGACTCTGCTTTTAGTCCTGGTTAATTTTATGTTGACTAGGTAAAGACGATTTCTTAGAATGAATCACCGTCTGCAACTAATGAGATGAGCATCCCGGGAAAACCTGTACCGGTCAAGCCGCTGGTGAGCATAATTTATGCACAGCCAGCAGTGGCGGTCAAGCTGCTGTCGGAATTGACGGCCTGGTTTGGCCCGGCGGACTTGATCAGTCCCTGGCTGCCCTTTACCCAAACTTCTTACTATAATGCGGAAATGGGGCCAGGGCTGTGGCGTCGGCTGATATCTTTTTTACATCTCAGCGCACCGCCAGCCCTGGCGGCGGGGAAACTTTTTACCAACCGCCTGGAGCAGCGCTATGCTTTAGGGGGCCGGCGGCTGGTCAATATTGATCCCGGATATATGGCCCGCGAGCGCTTAGTGCTGGCCACCGGGAAAAACTACGTTCATCGCCTTTATCTGGACCAGGGTATTTATGGTGATTTAACCTTAATTTACCAACAGGGGCGGTTTCAGCCCCTGCCTTGGACCTATCCTGACTATGCTAATCCGCCCCTAGTGGACTTAGTACATCTGGTGCGGAAAAAATATCTCTGGCAGTTGCGAGCTCTTACCAAGCAACTGCGCTAATCCCCCCTTCCCCTGGTGGGAGGAATTGGGGGGAGGGGGACATTAATTTCAACATAGCGAGATTATTTAGTATTTTTTCGCCCCCACCCTAACCCTCCCCCCTCAAGGGGGAGGGAAACAATGGCTTTCCGGATGGATACTCGTTAAGCCTTGGCGTTAATATAAGCTGGGTTAGCCAGCCGGTCTTGGAAAATATCACCATGATCAACAGCATGACCGCCTTTGGCCGCGGCCAGGCCGAGAACTCAGAAAAAAGACTAGTGGTGGAAATCCGGACCCTGAACCATCGGTTTCTCGACCTCCATTTTCGTCTGCCCCGTCGGTTCCAGGGGCTGGAGGATCGACTGCGGGAATTGTTAAAATCTAAAATTGCCCGGGGTCGGGTAGAACTGAACCTGGAGGTTATGCCTCTAGGACAGAGTAATAAAACCCTGGTGTTGGATCGAGCCCTGCTTCAGGAAGCACAAGAACTTTTAGAAGAATTGCGGCACTGCTGTTCGATCTCGGAACCTGTACGATTGGAACACTTTCTACGGTTCCCGGAACTGATCACCATTCAGGAACCGGTCGTTGAAGATGAAGCAGCTAACTGGGAAATATTATCTCAGGCCTTGCAACAGGCCCTGGACACCATCGCGGCTATGCGGCGCACCGAAGGGCAAAATCTGGCTAATGATCTGCGCCAACGCCTGGTGTTGATCAACCGCCAACTGGCGGCCATTAGCGTCCAGGCCCCCGAGGTCCCTCGCCTATATCGGGAGCGGCTGGCGGCCCGGCTGACCCAGATACTGCCCGAACCGGCCCTGATGGAGGAAACGCGCCTGCTGCAAGAAGTGGCGCTATTGGCGGATCGGGCGGATATCAGCGAAGAACTTACCCGGTTAAGCAGTCACCTGGAGCAGTTTCAACAAAGTCTGGCAAGCTCTGGGGCGGTGGGCCGCAAATTGGATTTTCTCATCCAGGAGATGCATCGAGAGATTAATACCATCGGCTCTAAGGCCAACGATCTTAAAATCTCCCAGGCGGTGGTGGAGATTAAGAACGAGTTAGAACGCATACGTGAACAGGTGCAAAATATCGAATAGTTGATGTTAATGAGGCCAAAGGCGGCGATCATTTAAGTTTCCCGATCAATATTACCATCCTGGCGTAGCCTAAAGGTTGCAGCTACGAATTGCTCAAGCTAGCTAAAAAAATCACCAATGATTTAGGGTGTGAGATTATGGCTTCCAAAGAATACCACTCAGTCAATATCGGATTTGGCAACCTGGTAGCCTGCCATCGGGTAGTGGCCATTGTAACACCCGGCTCCGCGCCCATGAAACGGCTGCGGGAGGAGGCCAAGAATCGCGAGCGGCTCATTGATGCCACCCATGGCCGCAAGACGCGATCGATTATCATCATGGATAGCAACCATATTGTGCTTTCTGCGGTGCAGCCCGAGACCCTGTGCCAGCGCCTGAACGGCGACCTGTCGGGAAGCCGAGGCAAAAAGGACGAATGAGTGAGAGGTCAGATGTTTGTGGTCTCGGGTTCCTCCGGGTCCGGCAAGACCTCTTTATTGGAAGCACTGCTGGCGAACGATTCCCGGCTTAGTTTCTCTATATCCTATACCACCCGGAAGCCGCGTCCCGAGGAAGTTCACGGGCAGCACTATTTTTTTGTCAGCCCGGAGGAATTCCAGCGCCTGCTCCAGGCAGGGCGCATGGTCGAATGGGTGCAACAGTTCGGCTACTATTATGGCACCTCGAAAGATTGGATAGATCAGGCCCTGAGCCAGGAGCAAGATCTGGTCTTTGACATCGAAGTCCACGGGGCCCGGGAACTCAAGCGGCTCTATCCCCACGCCACCTTTATCTTTATTATCCCGCCGTCGTTGGCGGAATTGGAACACCGTCTGCACCAGCGGGGGGCGATCGCTGAGGCCGAACTAGCTGAACGTCTGCGGCAGACCCAACAAGAGTGGCAGGAGGTGGAATGGTATGATTATCTGGTGATAAATGACGATTTCCAAGAGGCGTTAAGCCAGTTGGCGGCTATCGTCAAGGCCAGCCGTTGTCGGACTGCCTTTTTATGGCCTCAGATCAAACCGCGCTTCCAGCTTCAGTCCTAAAAAATCCCTTTCTTTCTCCTTATATCAGCGCCAGCCCCGAAATTTTTGTTTATCTTTCCAGAAAATAATTGTTAAAATCCCTACTAACTTAAGATATGCGAGCAACTTATGGGCCTAAAAATCTTCTTTACCACCTTTATAGCCATCTTTCTGGCCGAACTGGGAGACAAGACGCAGTTGGCCATCCTGTTGTTGGCGGCGGATGATGGGGTTAATAAATTACTGGTGTTTTTGGGCTCCGCGGCGGCACTGGTTCTGGCCACCCTCCTGGCGGTAGTGTTAGGCTCGCAACTAAATCACTTCATTTCGCCGAAAATATTGAAAATTGTCGCCGGGGTGGGGTTTGTCGCCATTGGCGTGGCGATTATCTGGGGGGTCCGGAACTAATCGGACCAGTGTTGGGATAGCTCAGAAGTAAATTATCTATCTGGCTCAGGGCCCACGATCAGTATTTGGGCTGATCGGGATGAGGAACGTCAAGACAGGGAGACCGGCGATGGCACACAAACCAACCAAGCAGTCAGAATGGACTCAGATCTCGGAAGAGTTGGACTCGCGGGCCGCTTTAGAAACCGATCATTATGAAGAACTGTTGCTGTTCAATGAAATTGCCACGATTACCGCTCAGGCCCTGAGTGTCCAGGAGGTGATCGACCAGGTCTTGAACCGCGTCCTGCAATTTTTAGGGGTAGCAGCGGGGATGTTGTTGCTTTGGGACCAGCCTGGGAGCCGCCTCAGCCATGCCGCGTCCCAGGGGTTCCCGGACCATTATCTGATCAAGATCAATGAATCTAATATCGAAAAAGTAATTGGTCCCTATCTCATGGTTGCCACTCAGCCGTTGATCATCCATGATGCCGCCAGCGACCCGCGTCTGCACACCTCGACCTTTTCCGATTTTATTCGCAAGGAGCCTCGATTTCAGGCCATGGTGAGTATCCCCCTGCGCTATCGGGATCGGATGATCGGTTTTCTCAATCTGGCCGATGAGACTCCAGCCCCATTTCCCTATTACCGGAAAAAATTCTTCGGGATCTTGGGCAACCAGATCGGTCTGGCCATCGACAATGCTCGTCTGTCCAACGAATTACGCCGCTCGGAGCGACGTTATCGGCGAATTTTCGAAGGCTCCAAGGATATGATTTTCGTTACCGATCGGGAGGGCAGCCTGCTGGATCTCAACCCGGCCGGGGTCGAACTGCTCGGTTTTCCGTCCAAAACCCTGGCCCTACGGTTGTCTTCCTTAGCAGTAATTTTTGAAAGTCCTTCGGATTGGGGAAAATTTCAGCGGCAGGTAGAATCTGGCGGTTTTGTCCGCGACCTGGAAGTGACGCTCCGGCGCCGCGACCAGGCTCGGGTACAAGTGCTGTTGACCGGTATTGTCCGTAAAAAAAGAGATGGACAGATTACCGGTTACGAAGGCATTGTCAAGGATATCACCGAGCGTAAACGCATTGAGCAGGAAATTTTAAAGGAGAAAAAAACTACCGAGGGGATTCTGGAAGGGATGCCGGTGCCGACCTTTGTCATAAATCGGGACCATCAGATCATCTATTGGAATCGGGCCTGTGAAGAGTTAACCGGCTATAAGCGCCAGGAGTTGTTAGGTAGCTATCGTTTATGGCTACCCTTTGCCCTCCATGAACGCACCAGTATGGCCAACCTGGTAGTGGAACAAAATGTGGAAGCGCTGGAGCGGTTTTATGGGGGTAAAAATCTTAAAAAATCGCCTAACCTGCCCGGCGCCTATGAAGCCTATGAACGGTTCGAAAATCTGCGCCGGCCTCAGGAGCGTTATCTCTACTCTACCGCGTCCCCGATCTACGATGAACAAGGCCAGATCCAGGGGGCCGTGCAGTCTATCCTGGACATGACCGAGCGCGAGAAATTGGCCCAATACCTGAAAGAATCAGAGGAAAAATATCGCTGTCTGGTAGAAACCTCCCTGGACGGCATTGCCCTGCATGCCCATAAGAAACTGCTCTATGCCAATAAGGCCTGTCTGGAGATGTTTGGCTATGCACATCTGGAAGAATTGCTGGGGGTTGATTTTCTCAGTCTGATTGCTCCGTCCTATCACCAGGCAATCCTGCGGCGGCTGCCGGGTATTAGCCGGCGCAAAGGCCCCCCGCGTATCTTCGAAATTAAGGGCATTAAAAAAGACGGGGTCGAATTTGATATTGAGGTGATCTCTTTTCCCACTTATTTTGCCGGTCAGCCGGTGCTTCAGACCCATATTCGGGATATTACTGAAAAAAAGAGGCTGGAGGAACAGCTTATCCGTTCTGAGAAGATGGTGGCCCTGGGGCAATTGGCCGCGGGAGTGGCTCACGAGATCAATAATCCCTTGGGTGGCATTCTGGTCTATGGCTATCTCCTGCTGGAGGATCTGGAGCCTGAGCGGCCCGAGCGCGCCAATGTGGAAAAAATTATCCGGGAAGCCACTCGCTGTCAGGAGATTATCAAGGGACTATTGGATTTCTCCCGCCAGTTGCCCTCCCAAATGGTGCTGACCGATATTAACACGGTCCTGGAGGAAGTCCTGTCTCTGGTGGAAAACCACCTGATCTTCAATAGTGTCACGGTCAATCGGAAATTTGACCCCGATCTGCCGCCCCTCATGGGTGACAAGAATAAATTGGAGCAGGTCTTTATCAATTTGTTGATTAACGCGGCCGAGGCCGTAAAGGGGGAGGGCATCCTGATCATAGCTACCGCCCTGATCCATAATGGCGATACCATCGAAATCCGTATTACTGATTCCGGACCGGGCATCCCGGAAGCCTACCTGAACCGTCTGTTTGATCCCTTTTTTACCACTAAGGAAGTAGGTCGGGGCGTGGGACTGGGGCTGTCAATCAGTTACGGCATCATTCGCAAGCATCTGGGCCGAATTTACGTCGATACCAGCGTGACTCCCGGCACCACCTTCGTCATCGAGTTGCCTGCCCATAAATCCAAGAAAGCCACCCTGGTGCAGGCCAGCGCCTGAACGCCAAGCAATTGGGAGGGGTCGGGAGGAGTAAAAAGCCTCCCCTACCTCAGCGACCAGGGGCTGGGTCGTTGGTTATGCTCCAGCCTTTGGGGCATTACCTGACACGGGGGGAATCGTTCCGAGTCTTAAAAAAGGCAATTCCTAACCCTGGTGAAAATAATCTTTCCCCTAGAAAAAAAGATTGACTTCCCGACCAGGGTATGGTAGTTTTGGCCATGTGAGTTTTTGCACGAATGGCTCTTACTTTTGGCTTGGCTCAGGACGGGAAGATTATTTGGAGAACGAAACCAGGAAATATCTTAAGGACTTGTTCCAGGGCCTGTATCGCGCCAGTGCGATTGGCTTATCATTGGTATTCGCCATTTTTATTGGAGCCGCCATCGGTTATTATCTTTCCGAATATTTTGAAAATACCATCTTTCTCTATCTGGGGCTGATCTTGGGCATTGTGGCTGGTTTCCGCAATCTGTACGTCATGAGCAAACGGACCAAACTTTAAGGTGGATGTGCAACTGATGTCTCCTCGCCACCTAAAGGTGGCCACCTGGATCATGTTAGCCGCACTGACGCTCATCGGTTGGCTGTGGCAGGGTGGGGACTTTGCCCTGGGGATCTTAGTCGGTGGGGTGTTAACCGCGGTAAACTTTCATGTCCTGGCCCATGTCCTGACCGGTACCTTGAACCGGCCGGGGGGGGAGGTCCAGAAGTGGGAAGTCAGCGGCCGGCAGGGGATGCTGTTCCTGAAAAATATCATTCGCCTAACCATTATGGCGATGATCCTCTATATGGTAGTCAAGTATAGTCTGGTAAATATCTGGGGATTAGTCGTGGGGCTGTCCAGTGTGGTACTCACCCTGATCCTGCTGGGTATAAATGAAATACGTAAGCTCTATTTAAAGGAGGCCATAGCCGGTAATGGAACATCCAATTCTATTTCTTGATGTAATCTTGGGTTTTTTTCATGTCCATATTCCACCTCATATAACCTACTCATGGCTGATTATGGCCATGTTGATTGGCCTGGGTTATATGGCCAGCAGACAGCGAGCCATGGTCCCGGCGGGAGGGCAGAATTTTTTTGAGACCTTAATCGGTGGCCTGGAAGAGTTCATGGTGGAGATTACCGGTGAGGAAGGGCGAGCCTTCTTCCCGTTCATTGCCACCCTGTTTATTTATATCTGGATCTGCAACCTTATCGGACTCATTCCAGGTTGTTATTCTCCTACCGCCAACATCAATACACCATTATCTATGGCCCTGTGTTCCTTTGCCTTCACCCACTATTTAGGGGTTAAATATCACGGGATCAAGTATGTGAAGCATTTTTTGGGACCGATTCCCTGGTTGGCGCCGTTATTCTTCCCCATCGAAATCATCGGCCACTTTGCTCGAGTCCTCTCCCTCACCCTTCGTCTGTTCGGTAATATCATGGGCGAAGATCTGGTGTTGATGATCCTGTTGCTCTTGGCCGGGAAGTTCTTTGCGCCGTTGCCCATGATGTTCTTGGCGGTGTTTACCAGCACGGTGCAGGCATTTATCTTTACCCTGCTGTCGATGATGTATTTTGCCGGCTCCATGGAAGAAGCCCACTAACTTATTTGGAAGAAGGCCAACTTATCATATATTCAACCTTATTAAGGGAGGTATTACAGATGTCGAGGAAACAATGGATGGTCACCGGAATGACCCTGCTGCTAACCCTGCTTTACTGCTCCCTGGCCATGGCTGCCGAAGCCAAAGGTGCTGATGCCGCGACCGGTGCCAGCCTGGCCCGGTTTTTCTCCGCTACCGTGATCGCCGCGGGTATCGGGATCGGTATTGCCGCATTTGGTACCGGCATCGGCCAGGGCATCGCCATCCAACGGGCGGTTGAAGGTATTGCCCGGAATCCGGAAGCCTCCGGTAAAATCACGGTGACCATGTTAATCGGTCTGGCCATGATCGAATCTCTGTGTATTTACGCCTTAGTCGTGGCCCTGATCATTCTTTATGCCTATCCGATGGCGAAACCGATTGCCACTGCTTTAGGCTTCCAGATGTAACTGATGATTAATACCCAAGGGGGCCGAGAAGGCCCCCTTTTTAAAGCCCTATCTTTGTGCAAAGAAGTACATTCTTAAGCTCCAATAAGCTACTCAGGGCTGGTTTAGATTATGAAATTCTCAAAAATTCCTTCGGCTACGATCACCCGCTTGTCCCTATATTCTCGTTCGCTGGAAGAATTATGTCAAAACGATATCAAAGTTATTGCTTCCGATAAGCTGGCCCAAAAATGTGGCGTCAATCCCGCGCAGGTCCGCAAAGATTTGGCGTATTTCGGCGAATTCGGGGTACGCGGGGTCGGCTATTTTGTCAAGGAATTACTTTTTGAGATTAAGAAGATTCTGGGGTTGAATAAACGCTGGAAAATGGCCCTGGTGGGGATCGGTAACCTGGGTTCGGCCCTGGTCGCCCATGAGAATTTTCCCAAGCAGGGCTATGAGTTTGTGGCGGTTTTTGACATCGACCCCGCCAAGGTGGGGCACCGGCTGCCCAGCGGCCAGATGATCTATCATGTCGATGAAATGAGCCGCCTGATCCCCGAGCAGGAGGTGGAGATCGGGGTAATCGCCACTCCCGCCAACCAGGCCCAGAACGCGGCCCGCGGCCTGATCGACGCCGGGGTCAAAGCCATCCTCAATTTTGCCCCGATTCAGATTCAAGTGCCGGAAGGCTTTATCATTGAAAATGTTGATTTTACTGTTAAATTAGACAATCTCGCCTATCATCTGACCATGGAGGTGGTCTGATCTAACAAGGGCCGTAAGAATTGCCCGGTATATGAGCCCGGTATCTGGGTTACCTCCTCAGGCGTCCCCTGGGCGACCAATTGGCCGCCGGCATCCCCGCCCTCAGGTCCTAAATCAATCAAATAATCCGCGGTTTTGATTACTTCTAAATTGTGTTCGATAACGATCACCGAGTTGCCGGCATCGACTAGATGGTTGAGAACCAGCAGCAGTTTTTCAATATCGGCAAAATGCAGTCCAGTAGTTGGTTCATCCAAGATGTACAGGGTGCGACCCGTAGCCCGACGGCTCAATTCCCGAGAGAGCTTGATGCGTTGGGCCTCGCCGCCGGAGAGCGTCGTCGCCGGTTGACCCAATTGAATATAGCCCAGGCCGACTTCGGTCAAGGTGGCGAGCTTGGCCCGCAGACCAGGCACGGCCTGAAAAAAATCGGCCGCCTGATCAACCGTCATCTGCAGCACCTCAGCAATATTTTTGCCTTTATAGCGGATTTCCAGGGTGCTAGGATTGAAGCGTTTGCCCTGACAGACCTCACAGGTGACATAGACATCGGGCAGAAAGTGCATCTCGATTTTGATCACCCCGTCGCCATTACAGGCTTCGCAACGTCCGCCGCGCACATTGAAGCTGAACCGACCGGGTTTATAACCTCGGGCCCGGGCCTCCGGGACCTGGGCGAACAAATCCCGAATGATGGTAAACAGCCCGGTGTAAGTGGCGGGATTGGAGCGGGGCGTGCGGCCGATAGGGCTCTGGTCGATATGAACGACCTTGTCAATCTGTTCCAGCCCGTTCAGCCGGTTATAGGCCTGGGGCCGGCGTTTGGCGCGATAGAACTTCTGGCAGAGGGCCGAATATAAGGTGTCCATGATCAGGGTGCTTTTCCCCGATCCCGACACCCCGGTCACACAGGTCAACACCCCCAGCGGAATGGCGACCGTCAGATCTTTTAGATTATGGCCGCGGGCTCCTTCCAGCTCCAGATAGCCCTTGGGACTCCGACGCTGGCCAGGGACCGAGATGGCCCGCGCGCCG
>JAQVHY010000049.1 GCA_028695935.1 Desulfobacca sp. | reverse complement strand
GCAGCACGAATATCGTCAGGCCCTGGCGGCCATCGGCGGCTCTCTTAACATCCCCCAGAACGAACAACCGGCCGTCAAAGAGGCCCTGGCGAAACTCCAACAGGCCCGGCTTAACCTGCAATATACTACGGTTACCGCGCCCTTTGACGGTTACATAACTAAGAAGAATGTCGAACCGGGCAATTGGGTCAATCCTGGTCAGGCCATGATGATGTTGGTGCCTCTGGACCACGATGTGGTGTGGATTGAAGCCAATTATAAAGAAACTCAACTGACCCATGTCCACCTGGGGCAACCCGTAGAGATCAAGGTCGATACCTATCCGGGGGTAACTTTTCAGGGCCGGGTTGATTCCATTATGGCAGGGACCGGGGCGGTGTTCTCGCTGTTGCCGGCGGAAAATGCCACCGGTAACTGGGTTAAAGTGGTGCAACGCATTCCGGTAAAGATCACCCTGGTTCCACCCATACCCCAAGAGCGCCCCCTACGCATCGGCATGTCGGTCATTGCCACCATTGATACCCACGATCGAACCGGTCCCATGCTCCTAAATCCCCCGGTACCGAAACCAGAGAAGTTGCCGAAACTGTCGGCCCAATAGGAAGGGGCTTATGTACCGCAAAATCCTGGTAGCCACTGACGGCTCGGAGCACGCCCGGCGGGCCGTGCAGCGGGCCGCGGAGCTGTCCCGGCATCTTCAGGCCGAGATAACGTTGGTTTGCGTTCTTAATTTACCAGCACCATATCTACTGGCCCTGGGGAGCAGCATCGGCATGGGCTCGGAACCCTGGGCCGCGCTCCAGCATTCCAGTAAGGAAATATTAGAGGCAGATCAGGCTTTCCTATTAAACCAGGGCATTGCCGCACAGACGGAATTAA
The DNA here is from genome assembly GCA_028695935.1 of Desulfobacca sp. Classification (GTDB taxonomy): domain Bacteria; phylum Desulfobacterota; class Desulfobaccia; order Desulfobaccales; family Desulfobaccaceae; genus Desulfobacca_B. Next base: position 20,550 of record JAQVHY010000049.1, on the reverse strand, counting down.
AGATGGGGAACCCGGCCGCGGAAGTGCTACAATTGGCTCGGGCCGGAAACTTTGACCTGATCGTGGTCGGACGCCGGGGCCGCGGTTTAACCGAATCCTATCTATTGGGGAGTGTTTCGGATCGGATCAGCCATCAGGCGAGCTGCGATGTTCTGCTAGTCCAATGATGGGCAGCTTAGAGAAATCTAGATGACGGTAACACCGGCGGCACCGACGGGGGAAAGCCAAGGCCCCGGCCCCCAGGTCAACAAGTGGTTGATCACCATCGCGGTGATGGCCGGCACCTTTATGGAAATCGTCGATACCACGGTGGTCAACGTGGCCCTGCCCCAGATGGCCGGCAGCCTCTCCGCCAGCGTCGATGAAGCCACCTGGGTTTTGACCTCTTATCTGGTGTCGAACGCCATCGTGCTGCCCATCACCGGCTGGTTGGCCGCCCTGTTTGGCCGCAAGCGCTTTTTACTGATGTGCCTGGCGCTTTTTACCGGCACCTCCATCATGTGCGGCGCCGCGCCCAACCTGGGCTTCCTGATTTTATTCCGCATCTTTCAGGGCATCGGCGGTGGGGCCTTACAACCCATTTCCCAGGCCATCTTGCTCGAAACCTTTCCACCCCAGGAGCGCGGCATGGCTATGGCCCTCTGGGGCATCGGGGTGGTGATTGCCCCGATCGTCGGCCCGGTATTAGGGGGCTGGATCACCGATAACTATAGCTGGCGCTGGGTATTTTACATCAATCTGCCGATCGGTATTCTCTCCCTGATCATGACCTTTTTCTTTATCTTTGACCCCCCCTATATCAGGACCCAACGGGCCGGACGGATCGATTATTTCGGACTGGGGCTGCTCTGTGTCGGTCTCGGGGCTTTGCAGATCGTCCTGGATAAAGGAGAACGGGAAGACTGGTTTTCTTCGGCCTTTATTGTGCGGTTGTCCATTACCGCGGTAATAGCCCTGGGGGTGCTGATCTACTGGGAACTCAAGACCCGTGAGCCGGTAATCGATCTGCGTTTGTTCAAAGAAAAAACCTATGCACTGGGCGTTACTATCATGTTTTTCTTCGGCTTCGCCCTCTATGGTAGTATTGTCCTGTTACCCTTATATCTTCAGACCCTGATGGGTTATGATGCCACCCTGGCTGGTATGGTGCTGGCCCCTGGAGGCCTGGGATCGCTACTGATCATGCCTATTGTCGGACGGTTAATCACGGTGGTGGACAACCGCCTGCTGATTGGCTTGGGATTGGTAATCAACGGCGTGGCCATGTATATGATGTCAATTTTCAATCTTCAAATTGATTTCTGGCATGCCACGATGCCGCGCTTTATACAGGGTATCGGTTTAGGTATGACCTTTGTCACGCTGACTACGGTTACCATGTCTAAAATCTCCCAGGCACGCATGGGTAATGCCACCGGCATATTCAACCTGTTGCGTAATCTCGGCGGTAGTTTTGGCATTGCCACCATGGTTACCCTGCTCTCCCGGCGCAGCCAGTTTCACCAGTCTCGCCTGGTGGAACACATCAATCCGACCTCGACCAATTTCCAGCAATGGGCCGCCCGGTTGCAAGAATTCTTGGGGACCTCCGGCGGGGCCGAGACCGGATTATTAGACCGCCAATGGTTGGGAGCCCTTTATCAGGAAGTATTACGCCAGGCCAATATGTTGGCCTTTTGTGATGATTACTGGATCTTGGCCATTATGTTTGCCCTGCTCGTTCCTTTGGTACTGTTCATGCACCGTCAGGATCACCAGCCGGGACGGTAAGATTAGGAAAAGATTAAGTTACCTTTAGAAAATTATCGCGCTTATCTCCCTGGTGCAGCCCGTTAATCAGAAAAAATGGTTGTATATCCTGGCAAAAAACGGTAAAAACTTTATACCACTAAGGAAACTTTAGGTTTTTTTAGCAGAACACAGACAACATGGCAACGCGGTTGGGGGGAAGGAGATGCGGTTAGCCGGTCTGGTAATTTTAGGGAAAGGATTGTGGTAATGAATCTAAAGGCCCGGGCGCTACGACGATTATTCGCCCAGCCCGGTATTATCCAGGTGGCTGGAGCCCATAATGGTTTAGGGGCGCGCTTAGTGGAAGGCGCCGGTTTTGAAGCGATCTGGGCCAGCGGCCTGGAAATCTCGGCGTCGTACGCCGTTCCGGATGCCAATATCTTGACTATGACTGAATACCTGGCCGCGACTTGCAGTATCAACGAAGTCACTAGCTTGCCGGTAATCGCTGATTGCGATACCGGCTATGGCAACTCCAGTAATGTCATCCGTCTGGTCAAGAAGTATGAGGCGGCTGGCATCGCCGCCATCTGTCTGGAGGATAAATGTTTCCCCAAGCTTAACAGTTTTATCGCCGGGAACCAGGAATTGGCCCCAGTGGCCGAATTTGTCGGCAAGATTTTGGCTGCCAAGAATGCCCAGCGATCGCCTGATTTTATGGTCATCGCGCGTACCGAAGCCCTGATTGCCGGCTTTGGCCTGAAAGAAGCTTGGCGTCGGGCCGAGGCTTATGCGAACGCCGGAGCTGATGCCCTACTCATTCACTCCAAGGCCAAAAATCCTGATGAAATCCAGGCTTTTATGTCCGGTTGGAACCAATCGCGGCCGGTTATTGTCGTGCCTACCAGTTATCCTCAGGTTACCATCGAGGAATTGACGGCCTGGGGGATTAAGATGGTGATCTATGCCAATGCCGGGATCCGAGCGGCGGTCCAGGCCATGACCCAGGTCTTGCAGAGCCTCCGGCAAGCCGGTTCCCTAAAGGCGGTTGAGCCGGAGCTGGCACCGTTAAGTCAGATCTTTGACCTGCAACAAATGACCCGTTTTCGGGAAGATGAAAAGAAATATCTACGCCGTACTCACGATGACTTTGCGGTGATTATTCCCGCCGCCGGCCAGACGAAAAGCGATGACACCCTAAGCCAATTGTTGGCTGAACGGCCGGTGGCCATGTTGGATCTAAACGGTAAGCCCCTGCTGCAACGCAATGTCGAGCGCTTGCGCCAGCAAGGGCTCAACAATATTGTGGTGGTAACGGGCTACAAAGGTGACCTGATCAATCTGGAGGGCATTACCACGGTCTGCAATCCCGAATATCAGCAGAGTCATATCCTGCATTCGATCATGACGGCCCGAGACCATTTTGCCAACCAGAACCTGATAATTTACTCGGATATCCTGTTTGAACCCAGTATTATCCAAAGGCTGCTGGCCCATCCGGGGGATCTGGTAATAGTGGTGGACGATTCCTTTGCTAATTTTTCACCGGCCAATAAAAACTTAGATCTGGTGGTAGCCCATGAAAAACCCTGGGGCGGGAAGCGCCGCCTGCTGGAACATAACCACAATCAGGCGGTGCGCATCAGTCAGCAACACCTGCGCGAGGAGGAGGCCGATTACGAGTTCATTGGGATTGCCAAGATTTCCGAGGCCGGCAGTCGAGCCCTAAAAAGCATCTATGACGAATGCGCCTCCCGCTATCGGGACCGGCCTTTTCATGAGGCTCCCAACTTTCTTCAGGCTTCGTTTACTGACCTGCTGCAAGAGATGATTGAACGCGGCTTTCCGGTGACCCTGATGGAGGTCAATTCCGGTTGGATGGAAATCCAGAGCTTCGATGACTATCGTCGGGCCTGCGGTCTATTTTCCAATAGTCGTCCGACAGATTATCGAAATTCTTGGCATGACGATAATCCGCTTACCCCCCTGGTAGGCCAGCCCTCTGTTACACCCTGGCCGGGACCGCGGCAATGTGGCTAAGTGAGGATTTAGTAAATCTATTGGGCAACCTGGAGTGGGGCCCCTATATCGGGGTGCCCTGCTCCATCCTCAAGCCCTTGATCAGCTACCTGGAAAACGACCGCTCCGCCACCTATATTGCCGCCACTAGTGAAGGCGAAGCCATGGGCCTCGCTGCCGGCTGGACTTTGGCCGGCTATCAACCGGTCGTCTTAATGCAAAACTCGGGGTTAGGGAACGCCATCAATCCGCTGACCTCCTTACAGCTTATTTACCGCTTGCCGTGTCTGCTCCTGGTCTCCTGGCGCGGGGAACCGGGCCGCCCGGATGCGCCGCAACACCAGATTATGGGACAGATTACCCCGTCGCTGTTAGCGCGGCTGGACCTGCCTACCGAGTTTTTAAGCGGTGACGCTCCCGCAGACCGGGGCCGAGTCGAACATCTACACCGGGAGATGACGTCTCGGCGCGCCCCGGTCGCCCTGATCGTACCCCGGGGATCGCTGGCTCCCGGAGTTGAAGCCCCGCCTCGGCCCGGCTATCCCCTGTTACGCCGGGAAGCACTGGGACTGATTACTGAACTTTTGCCGGACCAGGCCGCGGTGGTCGCCACTACTGGCAAAATTTCCCGGGAACTTTTTGCCGGTGGCGATCAAGCCCATAACTTCTATATGGTCGGCTCCATGGGGTGCGCCAGCGCCCTGGGGCTGGGGCTGGCCCTGGCACACCCCCAGCGTCAGGTAGTAATTATTGATGGCGATGGCGCCTGTCTGATGAAGCTGGGTAATTTGGCCACTATCGGCCATTATCGGCCCCGGAATTTCATTCACCTGGTGCTGGATAATGAATCCTATGATTCCACCGGGGGTCAGCCCACCGTGTCCACCACCATACCGCTGGAGGCCGTGGCTCATGCCGCAGGCTATGTTAATGCCCGGCGCGTAGAAACCGCGACTGAACTTAAAGAGCAATTATCACTGGCCCTGGCGCAACCAGGGCCGCATTTTTTGCTGGTTAAAGTGGCCAGCGGGGCAGTGGCTGATCTGGACCGCCCCCGCCTGTCCCCGGTCCAAGTGAAGGAACGTTTCATGGCCTTTATCAATCACCCGCCAGAGGCCGCATTATGATTACGGTAATTTTAAGCGCCGGGGTCGGCCGCCGTCTGGCCCCGCTGACCAATAGCTTACCCAAGGCCTTGATTGAAATCGGCGGACGCCCCTTGTTAGGGCACATGTTGCACGCCCTCCGCCAGTACGGCCTGAGCGAAGTGGTGCTGGTCGTCGGCCATCAGCGGGAATTAATGGAGGCTGCGGTAAACCAGGAAGGGGACGGGCTAAGGTTGCATCTGGTCCATAATCAGCGTTTTGCCGACTCCGGCAGCTTGTATTCTTTATGGCTGGCGCGACAATATCTCCAGGAGGCTTTTGTCTTCATGGACGCCGACCTGTTGTTTAACCCCCAGATCCTGGCCGGTCTCAATGCCCAGCCGGATAAGAGTTGCCTGTTGGTCGGCCCCTTAACCGGGGATAGCGGCGAGGAGGTCAAGGTCTATCACCACCAGGGCCGAGTCATCGCGATTGGCAAAAACCTTAAGGCTGGGGGGGCGTTGGCCGGAGAGGCACTGGGGATTGTCAAGATCGCCGCCCTGGAGGTGCCCCTGGCCTTAGAACTGATGGCCGAACTGGTGCAAGCCAACCATCAGGCTGAACATGAGGAATTGTCCCAGGCCCTGGCTCAGCATCAGCGTTTGTGGGTGCAAGATATCGGCGATCTTAGTTGGCTGGAGATAGACTTCCCCGAGGATGTTATCCGGGCCCGAGAGCTCGTCTGGCCAGCCATCCAACAACAATTGACCCCGAGGGCGTCCCGGCCCGATTAACCAAAGTCTGGCCAGAATGCTGGACCAGAAAACATATGATAACGTTAAGGCGTGAGGAGCTCAGAGCCCGCGGCGCCAAAATTAAACACTGGAGACCCCGTTGATATCGGTAGCGCGCAAAATTCTGTTGAATCCGGGTCCCGCCACCACTACTGATACGGTAAAAACCGCTTTGGTAGTCCCTGACATCTGCCCCCGAGAACAGGAATTCGTCAAGGTGATGCGCCAGGTGCGCCAGGACCTGGTCCAGATTGCCGGAGGTGATCCCGACTTACATACCTGTGTATTATTGGCTGGTTCCGGCACCGCGGCCATGGACGCGGTGCTTAATTCGGTGATTCCCCCGGACCGAGGCGTAGCGGTGATCAATAACGGCGCTTACGGGTCCCGCCTGGCCGATATTGCCCGTTGCTACCAGCTTCCTTTAGTGGAAATCAATTTTGCCTGGGGGGAGTGGCCCGACCAGGAACGTATCCATCAAGCCCTGCAATCGCACCTAGAAGTCAGCCATCTGGCCGTAGTGCATCATGAGACCAGTACCGGGATGTTAAACCCGCTGGCGGAAATTGCCGCCCTGGCCCAAGAGCGGGGCCTGAGTTTAATCGTCGATGCCATCTCCAGCCTGGGCGGGGTGCCGCTGGATGTCCGGCAGCAAAATATTGACTATTTATTATGCACTTCCAATAAGTGTCTGCAGGGCATGCCCGGCCTGGCCTGGGTGGTTTGCCGCCGGGAGGCCCTGGAACAGAGCCGGCAACTGCCGCGGCGGTCCTATTATCTCAATCTTTACCATCAATATCGGCATTTTGAGGGCAATGGCCAGATGCAATTTACCCCGCCGGTCCAGGTGATCTATGCCCTGGCCCAAGCCCTGCGGGAATTTCGGACCGAAGGCGCGCTGAACCGTTTTGCGCGTTATCGCCAGAACTGGCAGACCTTAATTGACGGCCTGCATCAGTTGGGTTTTAAGACATTGCTGCCCGAGCCGCAGCAATCGCCGCTGCTGACCACGGTTCTGGAGCCTGATGATCCCCATTATAGTTTTAATCAACTACATGACGCCCTGTACCAACGCGGCTTTACCATTTATCCCGGCAAGTTAACTACGGACCGGACCTTCCGCCTGGCCAATATCGGGGCTATTGACCATCGAGATATTAAGTCATTCTTGTCGACCCTCCGGGAGGTATTACAGGAATTACAGATCAGCGTTAATTAAGAGACTGCGCATGGTAGAAGAAGCTGTTATCCTGATGCCGGAAGCAGAAGTCAAGCACCTGCCTTCCTACCTGTTGGCCCCGGTAGCGGGCGTACCGCTGTTGCAGCGGGAGCTCTTAAGCCTGGGGCGGGCCGGGATTAAATCCATTACTATCATGGTGTCACCAGCCGCCCAACCCGACCTGGAGTACCAGTTATCCCAAGTATCCGATACTGATTTTAACATAAATATTCTTTCTAATTGGCAGGCCTTATGGAAACAGACCCAAAACGGCAATAAAGTTAACCCCCGTCTGGCCGTGCTGGCTAACGTCCTGGCAGATCCACGATTTTTGGCCGAATTCATCAATTATCCAGTGCCGGAGGGCGCCTTGGCTTTAGGTGTTATAAAATCACCTCCGCGGGCTGGAGGAGATCAAAATAATGAATCTAAACCGCAACCCTCGTATCCAGTCGTCCTAGAGGATGGCCTGGTAACCTCCTTGGTTGGTTCTCCTGACCCCGGCAACGGTTGGCAAGCTACCGGGGTAGTGCTGTTTTCTCCCGCCGCCTGGCAGGGTTGGCAAGATTGGCAGATAGTCCAACAGCAACCCCAGGAGTCATTCCAATCTGACCCGGAGTTATCGCTTTTTCACTATATTGCCCAGCAGGCCCGAGAAAAACGGGTGCTGGGAGTGGTCAGCAATCCGATTTACATTTCGGCGATTCATCATGATCAGGACCGGGAGCAAGCTACGGCCCGCCTGATTGCTTCGTCCGACGGCTCTCCTCTAGGTGACGGTCGCCTGGAAAGTTCCTTAAATCGGACTCTGGCCCGTAAACTGTTGCCCTGGGTGCTGGCCTCCGGGCTAACCCCCAACCAGATCACCCTTGCCAGTCTGTTGCTGGGTTTGGTGGCTGCCCTGGGTTTTGCTTGCGGCACTTATGGGATTTCCCTGGTTGCTGGACTATTATTGCCGCTGGTCATGGTGCTGGATTGCCTGGACGGCACCGTGGCCCGGCTGAAATTTCAGGAATCACGGCTGGGGGCCCGGCTCGATCTTTATGGCGACACCATCCTCAATCTACTGATCTTCTGGGGCATTGCCGTGGGTCAATATCAGGCTTCCGGCCAGTTGCGGTTTCTGGGGTTAGGGCTGTTGCTGACCCTGGGTTACCTGGCCTGTTGGTGGCTATTAGAGCCCGCCGGGGCGCGGCATTGGGATCCGGCCCATTCGCCCCCGGGGGCTCGCCTGCGCCCCTCGACGCTCAAAAAAGCCGGCAAAATCCTGGAAGAGGCGGTCAGCCGGGACTTTTTCTATATAATTATGTTCTGTGCCATATTCAACATTCTGGATTACCTCTTCATCGGCATCGCGGTGGGAACTAATATCTTTGCCCTATTTTTATGGTGGCGGCAAGCGCATGGCTAAGCTGAAAATCCTGCTGGTGGTCGTAGCCAGCCTTTTTCTAGTCTGGATGCTGCACGCCGTGGGTTGGCAGGCTCTGGGGCAACACCTGCGGCTGATCGGCTGGTATTGGCCCCTGATCCTGTTGCCTTACTTATTCGTCAATCTGATGGATGCCATTTCCTGGCGCTTGACCATCGATTCCCCCCCGGAGGCGGTTACCATAAGGCATCTGTTCTTTAACCGCCTGGCCGGAGAAGCCATTAACGTCCTCACCCCGACGGCCAGCCTCGGGGGTGAGCCGTTGAAGGCCCTGATGTTGCAAAAACGGGGGGTACCGCTGACCAACGCCACCGCTTCGGTAATTATCAGCAAAGGCATTCTGGTATTAAGCCTGGTGGCCTATATTCTCCTGGGGCTGGCCCTGGCCCCCTTTCTGTTTGTACTGCCGTCCCATTGGCTGTTGTTGCTCATCCTGGCGGCCCTGGGTTTGGGGGTGGCCGGATTGATTTTTGTCCTGGGGCAGAAACAAGGACTGTGCCAGATGGGCATGAAGTTATGCCAGAAAATCAGATTTGTCCCCCGCATCTTACAGGACAAAGAAGCCGCACTCTGCCGCCTCGACGCCCAGATGGCCACCTTTTATCAGCACCATCAACGCCGCTTTTATCTGGCCCTGGGATTTTTCCTGCTGGGCTGGCTCTGCCATGGCTTGGAGGTATATCTCATTTTTTATTTAATCGGCCAGCCGCTCAGCTTGGTGACCGCCCTGTGTCTTGATGCCCTGGCGATTCTGATCACCTCGCTGGCCTTTTTTATTCCCGGCAATCTGGGGGTGCAGGACGGCGGCAATATCTTGTTGACCATGGGACTGCACCTGGGGGCCATCCTGGGGGCGACTTTTAGCATTATTCGCCGCCTGCGCGAAGGCTTCTGGCTGGCGGTCGGGCTGGTGGTTTTGGCTTATGAGAGATATTGAATCACTTATGGATACTTAATAATAACAATGATATTAGCAATCTTAAATTTAACATAAGATAAATTATTTTCTAATAAAAACCTTCTATCCGATACTTGTTGCTAAATGGGAAAAAATACGAAGGACTTATCCGTTGAGGCTTTTTTAGCTCTCCGAAACCATTTCTTTGATGAAAAAGGGAAACCAGTTTCATTCCACCTTAGGCCGAAAAGTTCCACGCAAGATGACCCGTTTGATGAGCTTTTGGGAAAAAATATTTTAGCAAAGCTTAATAACGTTCAATGTGAAAAAGCTCCGGGGCCGCTAATTACCCCTGATTTAGTTCTTTTCCGTCCCGTTGAATGTAAGAATGCTGACAAAGCAGAACTAAAGAATGATATCAGCCGTATCCTTGCTATTGAGGTGAAAAAGCTTGAGAGAACTAAACAGGGAAATGTAGCAAGGGCTTCTGGGTTAGACTACAACACCACTCCACCTTGCGGGATTGTTCGGGTTTATGATTCAGTTAAAAATACTCTCGATATTCGAAGTTTTTACCTCTTTGTCTGCTTGGAAACCGACAAAACCGACATCTCGAAAGTTATATTGAGTGCACTAGCCCTTGTTGATGGTAACCTGTTAAATACTGATTTTAATCTTTATCTCAAGGTCGTGGGGGAGCGGGAAAAGCAAATTGGTTTGGGTAGTTATGCTAATGGAGCTGATCGTACCCGACCAATGCTTATATTTGCAAACCCTCTAGGGGCTGAACTATTGGATTATAGGGTTACCTTAATACACCAATCTCCTAAACTCGAAAATTCAAAATTGCGGCTTGTTTATCAAATTATCAGAACTTCAAGCGACAAAAAGAAGAATAAGTTCTATTGTTACCGCCTGGATTCTGATGTCCAATATGATTGGGAAGTATCTACTTTAACAGACCCATTTCCAACCCCGGTCCGAGATTTCCGAACTAGACCTCGAGGAAGATTCAAATTGCCCTTTAGGATTCGGGATTCTAAAATAGAAATTTAGAAATTAAGATTTAAATTGCCGATATATTTGTGTCTCAAATGCTGATTACCCCACAGAGTATCAATAATTGACCTTGTTTTGGCTAAACTGTATTTTAGGGTGTCACTTAATTTTTCCTCATCCCGACCAGGCGATAATTCTACTAATAATTGGCTAAAAAGTATAACACGAACATCATTCTTTGAAAGTTTTCGTCCAGTATCATTGAACCGCTGTATTTTTAAAGCAGCTTTTTTTTCAGACAGCTGGATTGCCCTTTGGCAATATACTTGAGGCCTATTATCATGAATTTTTTTTCTACAAACAAATAGCACATCTATATCAATTGGCGACTTTGCCTGACTTTTGGGCGCCGCAACCGCCATCTCTGATTTAACAGGTTGGCTCTGTATAAAAGAGAATCCTGCACCTACCACGGCTGCAGCCACAGATGTCCACCCTTCCTCCCGAGAATGATGGTAACTAAAAACAAGAAGGCCATCATCTCGGAGAACTCTATTACATTCCTTGAAAACCCTTTTTAATTTTTTAGAAAATTCTGACGGATCAACATCCTGCACCTCTTCATTTCGTCTTGTTGTGCATAGATTATGAGAAAGGCCATTATTAAAATATAATTCTTGCCAAACATAAAAAAAATCGGCTAATTCGGAATAATGAACGTTATCAAAAAAAGGGGGGTCTGTGATAACAAGATTTACAAATTTGTCAGGGAGGTCAATATTTGCAGAATCACCGCAAGAAAGGTAAATATCACCACTTTTTAGTCCTTTTTCCGGGAAAGAACTGTAAAAATTATTTCCCATAGGAGAACTTATACCGAATACCTTTCGCCCTCTTTTACGGATCTCGTTTTTTTTCACTGCCACTTCAAATGGTGCAGCTCTGTAATCTATAGCTCTTAATAAACGTGAACGATAAAGTGTAGAGAATGCCCCAGAACTTTTTGGAGTTCCCCAAATATTTGCTTCAATCGGTGTCCTTTCTGGCTTTAAAATATGATGTGAGAACATATGTCTTATTGCACCAGTCCCTTCCCCTTTATAAGAAGCAAACATATTATTGAATTCAAGTGTTCCTGAGAATAAAATGGAAAATGCTTCACGGGTAGAGCGCTCAGTTATATCTTGAATAGCGGTTGCGAGAAGCGTTAAAGCTAATAATTGACGCTCATTAAATAGTTCATGCCAATATTTATAGCCATAATTTATTATCTGCCGTGTATTATATCCATCTAAAATGGGTATACGTGGTAAAGCTGGTTCTAAGCTTAGAAGTTCTGCATTAGCCTGAGCATAAGCTTTAATATCTTCATTAGTAATGGTTAAATACTCTTTAGTTTTATCTTGGCGCAATACTAATTTGGCAAACATCTTGTGAGCAGGGGGATTCCCTGTTACACGAATTGTTTGGGCAATTGGGAACTCATGGGAACAATGTTTACAAATTGCAGTTGTCCGTTTGGCCCAGCCTTTTTTAGGATTAAAGCGGAATCCACACCCTTTACAACTAACACTTTCAGAATCAAAACATTCGGAGAATATAAAACCACACTCTGGACATACTACGTGTACTTTGGGATTATGTTCTATGTAAGCATGACGTGCAAATATAAATGAGGGGAACAACTCTACTCTGTTACCACATGCTGGACAATAGGTAACCTTAACCCAAAAATAATACAGAACATCACATTCTTTCCCCTTACTATCTTTACTCTTATAAAGGTTACATATCTTCTTTCCAACTTTTAATTCAAGCTTTTTAAATTCTTCTTCAACATTTTTACGAGACAAGGGACCAAGAGCAATCTTGACTGCACGAAAAGCTACCGGATTTATATCCCTTCCAATAACCGTGCAACCCAGTTTGTGAGCCTCTCCCACTATAGTCCCACTTCCCATGAAAGGGTCAAAAACTACAATTTCAGGGAGTTTAACAGGCTTATAGAAAATGTCCATAATTGATTTTCCACTTGGAAATGATGCTCCAAGGATTACTCCACGAAAAATTGACCCTAGCCTTTGTGCCCACCACTTATGAATATGATAAATTGGTCTATAGATTTCTTTTCGCCAACTTTCTATCTCCGCTATTTCACTTATTTCTTCAAATGGGAATCCATCCTCGATAGCTTTAGGTTGCAACGCGATATTGGAATCTGAAAACTGTTCCTTATATGTAAGATTGTCTTCCGCCTGCATTTTCGCCTCAAAATACTCTAAGTTCTTAAATCCAAACAATAATATATTTCGGGAGCAGACTATGAGGATAAGAGAAAGCTTGAATTAATTGAATAACGTGGTTGGAATTTTGTTTGCCTTTTAGTTTCGGCCCTCCGGGATCCCAGAGGGCCGTGACCGATTCTCTTATTATTGTGCGATTTTCTTACCGCAGCGCGCACAGACGAGATCTTTTTCTTTGGCTTCCTCGGCGGAGATGGCGTCGATGAATCCCCGCATCATAGTGACTTCTTCGTCCATCTTCATACAACCCCGACAAACCGGATCCTTATCAATCCAAGCCCCGATTGGATTTTCTACCGCCATTTGATAATCCTCCTTTTTTTATGGTTTCGCAATATAATTAGGAAAGGGCATCCGCCACTTAGATTTTGTTAATTTTAGCACAAACCTGGCCCCTTGAAAAGCAGAAAAAACACCTCGCCTGCAGCAGCCCAGAAAATTTACCAAGGCTTTGGTCGAGGCGACCCGACGGGCTACCTCGGTAAATTTCCCCGATTATTTTTACTGGGGCGCCGGCGCGGCTAGAGCAGCTTCCTTGAGCTTCATGCTCTCTTCGATCATCAGAATATATTTCAGGTATTGCTGACCGAACTTCATTAAGGCGACGTCATCGGTTTTAATCACGGTCAGGGTCTCGGGATCGACCTCGAAGACCTCCAGGAATCGGCTCTCAAAAATGTAGCGCCGGAAGCTATCCAGATCATAACTGGCCATGTAAAACATCGTCTGCTGCTTGGGGTCCACTTCCTTGCGGCTCTGAGCGTCACGGCGCAGCATCATGGCCTTCCATTCGGCATTTAACTCATCGTATTGGGCCACTCCTTGATCATTCCGCCATGATTCTACGGTCCACAAATGATCTTCTTGAAAGCCCAAACAATGCTTTTCGGTAATCAAGAAATAGAACTCCTCGATGCCCTCTTCCAGCTGTAAAGTTCCCTGGCCGATAGGGTAATAACGGCAGGCCGCGGGGCGGTCGGCATAGATGGTGCAGCCCTCGGGAGTAACAAAGGGACAGAGATTGTCCTGATCCTCCCGCATCTTGAGGAAGACAATGGGCAGCCCCGACCGTTCCTCAATTTCCTCGCGGGTATATTGTCTTAAGAACTCGCCGGAACTGAGGCCCAAGCATTGCTTCAGACGGATGATATCATAGGGGGTGAGGATGAGATTGATCCGACTACAACATTTAGTATAACAGGAGATGCCCGGACCACATTTAAATCTGAACTTGCTGTTTAAACTCAATTTAACGGGTTTGACATCCCGCATGCTGTACGCAGTGTACATAAAAAAAATTCCCTCCGTAAGTTTGGCCTCTCGCGGCCTGGATGGTAATCTATTACAATATAACATTTATCACGGCAACTCCTAAAACAAAAGGGCCGGTCTCCCGGGGGAAACCGGCCATGGTCATCATCAAGTTGTTTTTGTTGCTCTTTACCCGGTAGTTGCCAATTATTCCCGCTCCGCCAGTTTGGCGTAAATCATGGCAGTAGTCCGGTACACCATATGCGCCATCTTAGTGTACGGGGCATAGAAAAACAGGAAAAATATCGATACCAGATGCAGGTAATAAGTGGGATAGGCCAGGGTGGCCAGTCCCATCCAGCGCAGCACCAGACATAAGGCCCCAGTTACCGCCACGACCGCAATCACCCAGATCAACAGCCAGTCAAAGTAGCTACCCGGCCCGGCATTTTCCGGGGGCTGTTGCCGGTCGCGGATCACCAGCCAGATGCCCCACAACAGACTGATGGCACTGGGGATGGCCAGCCACTTGATCGGATCAGTAATCGCATAGGGTGATTCCTTATGGAAAATCCACTCGTAGGTGGCGGCCCAGCCGGTGACAATAAACAGTCCCACAAAACCTAAAAACACCAACAAGTGCGACGTGGAACGATTAAAATAGGTAGTACACTTGCGGAAGCGGTTGTGGAACAGGATGTCCTTGACGACATCGGCCACGGCCAGCCAAACATTTTCCTTGAGCCGGACTTTCCAGGGATTAACGTTGAGATCTTGCCAGTAGGCCATTACCCCTTTGGCGAACACCGCCACGGCATAGGCCGCCGCGCCTACGAAGATAAAATCAACATAGGGCCAGGGTTTGAGCATTTTGGAATAAACTACCGGCCCCTCCGGGCTGAAATTACCGAAATAGTGAATTGCCGCCCCGATTAAGATCAAGGGGAAGGCAATCAACAACAGCAGATATTTCGGGTCATTAACCATCTGAGCCAGGAAGGTGGGGGTGGAATAGTGCTCGATGGCGACCTGACGAATCGCCCCTAACACCTCGCCCGGCTTGGCCCCCCGAGGACAATAAGCCGTGCAATCGCCACAAAAGTGGCATAGCCAGATATCCGGGTCTCTGACCAGTTGATCCTTCAGCCCCCAGCTCGCCCACATCATCTCCTTGCGGGGAAAGGGCCGGGAGTCGGGGGAGAGATTGCAGACCACCGAGCAGGTGGCACACTGGAAACACTTTTTCAGAGATTCGCCCCCGGCGCTCTGGATACGTTTAATAAACTCAATATCAGGTTTTACTACCATTTCCTCTGCCATGGAACAAACCTCCTAGAACTCCTTGAATGGGTTCTCCCCAATCTCTTCTACCCGCGCGATAAAATCCCCGATGATTTTGGGGATGCGGTCAAAATCATCAATCGCCACTTCGACCAACATGGCCCGCTCCGATTCGAGGGCCAGGCGATCCAGGGTCTCTTGCAATTTGCCCAACCGCTCGTTGGCCAGTTCGCTGCCTTTGGCAAAGTGGCACTGATAATCCTCCCCGAACTTGCAGCCCAGCAGCAGGACGCCATCGATCCCGCGGGACAGGGCGTCGGCAATCCACACCAGGTTAAAAGACCCCAGGCAGCGGATCGGGATGAAGCGGATGCGCGGATCGTATTGTAAGCGATGCAATCCCACCGCATCCAGGGCCGGATAGGCGTCGTTTTCGCAGACCACCCCCAGCAGCCGGAAACCTTCTTCGGGGACGTCCATGGCCTTGATCATGGAGCCGACGATATCGACGCTCAGATCCTTGAAGGAAATGATCCGTTCCGGACAGGCACCCATACAAGTACCGCAACGACGACAGCGGTTGATCTTGAAATAGGGGGTACCTTTCTCGTCTTCATCAATGGCTCCGAACGGACATTCCTCAGTACAGCGCTTACAAGAGGTGCAGCGTTGCATAAAGGGATCGGGGAAGGTCATATCCCAGGCCCGGGGGTGAACCGCAATACCTTTGGCAGTATGTTCCAGACACTGGACTGCCTTGAGCGCCGCGCCGGCCGCGTCTTCCATGCAGGTGGCGATATCCATCGGCTGCCGCACACACCCGGCCGCATAAATACCGGTACGCCGGGTTTCATACTGGAAGCAGATAAAATTGGAGTCGGCAAACCCGTCGTACAGATCCAGATCGGGCAATCCCAGACCCTGACGGTAAGTGAGATTAGTAACCGGATCGTCCACAGTGGTAGGCACCAGGCCGGTGGCCAACACCAACAGATCGGCTTCGAACTTGACCTTTTCCCCTAGCTGGGTATTTTCGGCGTGGATGTAAATATTACCGTTATCGGCCAGGCTGACCTCGGTGACATCGCCTTTGGTCAACATGACTCCCGGATCGTTCTGCATATTTTTATAGAACAGTTCATACTGACCCGGGGTCCGCATGTGTTTATGAATGATGTAGGCCAGGCCATCATTCAACTGTCGGACATAGTTGGCCTGTTTCAAGGAGGTCATACAGCAAAAAGCCGAGCAGTAAGGCAGATGCTCCGGATCCCGAGACCCGGCACACTGGATAAAGGCCACCCGCTTGGCCTCCCGACCATCCGAGGGCCGCAGAATCTTGCCTTTGTTGGCCAGCTCTTCCATCTGGATATTGGTGATCACGTCCGGCGACAGCCCGTAGCCCAGATGCCCCAACTTGGTGGCGTCGTACGGCCGCCAACCCGCGGCCAGAATAATAGCCCCGATTTTGATGGTTTCGAGGTTGCCATTGGTGTTAATGACGACATCGTACAGTCCTGGCTGGCCCTCGGTTGATTCCACTTTCGAGGAGGTCATCACCTTAATTTTGGGATGGGCCTGAACTTCTTTGATCTTGGAGAAGATCACCGGCTCTTCCGGCACTTGATAGGGATAATTCCGGGGAGTCTGGCGATAGAGTTTGGCCCCATAACCGCCCAGTTCCGCCTCTTTTTCCACCAGCACTGCGGAATAGCCTAGCTTGGCGATCTCCAGGGCCGCGGTACACCCGGTTATCCCGCCGCCGATGACCAAGACGGTCTTATCGATGGGGTCCCCGGCATAAGGCTCGGGAAGATCAGCTTTCTTGGCTTTGGCACAGCCCATGCGGACGTAATCCTCAGCCAGGGCCTGGGTCTCTTCATGGTTGGGCTCGTGGGTCCAGACTACCAGTTCCCGCAGATTAACGCGCTCGGTTAAGCAACCCGGGAAGTCAAATTCCTCAAACTTGACGCGGGGGGAACAGGCCGCAATAATCAGAGTGTTTACCCCCTCATTGGCGATTTCGTCCTGTAAAAATTTTATTCCCTCCGGGCTGCACAGGACGTCGTGTTCTTTACAGACCGGGATCTTGCCCTCTTTGGTGGCTACCTTGAGCAGCCCCTCGATATCCAGGGATTGCCCGATCTCGCATCCTTTGCAGACATAAAAACCTATCTTTTTCTCCATATCCTACCTACCTCCCAGGCTCTGCAGACACTTGATGGCGGCTCCGGTCCCCTCTTGGACAGATTTTGCCACATCAAGAGGACTTTTCAAGGACCCGACGGCATAGACTCCGGGAGGGAGTGACGCCGGTATAACGAAACCGTCTTCGGTATAGGAGATATTCAGGGGCAGTTTCATGGCTTTGGTGGCCGGCACCATACCTAAGGCCAGCACCACCAGATCAAAGGTCTGCCGGACCTTATCCCCAGTCGTGGTATCCTCAGCTTCAACGATAACCTTATCGGTCCCCGGTTCCTGGGTGACCTTGGCCACTTTCCCCCGGATTAACTGGACATTTTCGTCATCCCTAACCTTCCAGTAGAACTTTTCATAGCGTCCCGGGCTGCGGATATCGATATAAAAAATACTGGCCTTAGCTTCCGGATCTTGTTCGCGCAGATAAGTTACCTGTTTCAAGGACGCCATGCAGCAGATATAGGAGCAATAGGGCAAGTGGTTTTCGTCCCGCGAGCCGGCGCATTGCACAAAGCCCACAGTTTTGGGCTCCTGGCCATCAGAGGGTCGCAAGATCCGGCCTTCGGTCGGCCCATTGGGCGACGCCAGTCGTTCCATCTGCATGTTGCTGATGACATTCTTCACCGTGCCAAAGCCCAGGTTGTCGATCTTGGTGGCATCATACAGGTCCCAGCCCCCGGCCAGGGCAATGGCCCCGACCTTGACATTGATGGTCTGGGGTTGCATAGCCAGATCAATAGCATTGTAGGTGCAGGCCTCTACGCATTTCGCACAGGCCGAACCCAGACACACGGAATCGTCGATAACGTATTTCAGGGGAAAAGCCATATCAAAGGGGAGATAGGCCGCTTTATTTTTATCCAGTCCATAGTTGAAATCATTGACCCGTTCCACCGGGCAGACTTCGGCGCATTTATTACATGCCACACAATTGTCGTTTACATAACGCGGTTTGACTTTAATGGTAACGTCAAAATTGCCTTCCTGACCTGAGACTTGGGTCACCTCGGCCTGGGTGTAAAAAGTGATATCAGGGTTGGTTTTGATCCGGCGAAAATTGATCTCCAGCCCGCAAGTCGGGGGGCAGAGCTTCGGGAAATATTTATTTAACTGGGTTACTCTCCCACCCAGATACGGGCTTCTTTCCACGATCACGACTTGGGCGCCCGATTCCGCGGCTTCGAGCGCCGTGGTCAGGCCGCTCATCCCTCCCCCGATGACCAAAATTTTGCGGTCGTTCGGTGTCACGCCATTCCTCCTTAGTTGCCTACATTAAAAAACCCTGTTTGACTTTATCCGTTAACCTGGAGCGGCAGGGGAAAAGGCCCAAATCCCTCAGTTCCTGCCTTCCGACTTCCCCGGCCCCTCGTTGGGGGCTAGAGAAGCTTAGAAATAATTAGCCGTGGCCCCTAGGCGCCACGGCTTTTAATGCAAAACGGCCCTGGACGTTTAGCGTTAGCAAGGCCTAGTCTGGGCCACCTGGTAATTTGTGGCACTTGGTAAATGTCTCCAGGCGCTTTGTAAGCGCCTGGAGTTGGAGTTTAATGTTAGGAAACTAACTGCTTATAAGGAACCTTCTTCATTTCCCACTCATTGGTAGCGGGATTGTACTTGGAATTAACAAAGCATTTCCAGTTGTCATCATCGATCTTGATGTAATCCGCCCGGTAATAGTAACCCGGGTAGCGGCTTTCCTGCCGGAACAGGATGTGCCGCAGATGGGCCTCACCGGCCAGGATGCGGTGGTAATTTTCCCAGCAGCGCATCAGTTCATGCAGATCCTCCGCCGCCATCAGGGCCGCGTCTTCTTTCAGCATGGTCAGATTTTCCAGTCCGGTTTTGAGGGAAGTCTCATTGGTAAAGTATTGGGAGGTTACCCCGGCGCAATACTCGTCCATAATCTTCTGTAACCGGGCCTGGAGATGACGCGGTTTGATGTAATTGGGGTTGATCACCGGGTCGGTGGTGTAGTTCTTGTACTTCTCGTAGATCTCGAAGGGCAGATAAATCTCGCCGATGACTTCATCTACGTCCCGGGCGAATTCCAGCTTGTCATCCTTATGGTCCATGATGAAGGCAATCGCGGCTTTGCCGGCGATCCGACCTTCGGCATGGGAGCCCGAGGAGAACTTATGCCCGGAAGCGCCGACACCGTCACCCGCGGTAAACAGCCCGCTTACCGTGGTCATGCGGTTGTAGCCCCAATTCCATTCGGGCGGTGCCAGATCAGCCGGACCACTCACCCACAGACCGGCGCAGCCGGCATGCGAACCCAGCAGATAGGGTTCCGAGGGCATAATCTCAGACTTTTTCTTGTCTGGTTCGGTGTTGGTGGCGGCCCACAGCGACGCCTGGGAGATGGACATATCTAAGAAGTCTTCCCAAGCCTCAGCCTCCAGGTGCTTGAGTTCTTTTTTGCTCAGCACCTCGGCCAGCTTGGCCATGGCCACATCGGTGTGCATGTAGATCGGGCCCCGACCTTCCCGCATCTCGATCATCATGGCATGGTTACGCAAGCAGGTACCGGGGGCATCGGCATAGCCGGGGTATTCTTGGCGCAGCCGTTCCAGGTTCTTGCTCATATACTCTTCGCCGGCGGCATTGGTAGCTTGGGCCTTGAAGAACAAGAACCAGGCGCCGACCGGACCGTAGCCATCTTTGAACCGGGCCGGGACGAAGCGGTTTTCCATCATGGTCATTTCGGCGCCGATTTCCGCCGCCATGGCGTAGGTGGAGCCGGCATTCCATACCGGATACCAGGCCCGCCCTTGACCTTCGGCGACCGACCGGGGCCGGAAGACATTGACCACCCCACCACAGGCGATCAGGACCGCTTTGGCCTTAAAGACGTAAATCTTGCGGTCCCGGACGCTGAAGCCGACCGCGCCGCAGACCCGATTGTTATCGTTTTTGTCAACCATTAATTTAACGATGAACACCCGCTCATAGATGTTGTCCATGCCCAGAGCGTTTTTGGCAGCCTCAGCGACGATTACCTTATAGGATTCGCCGTTGATCATCATCTGCCAACGACCTGAACGGCAGCATTGACCGCCATCTTTGAGGGCCGGTAAACCTTCATCGACCGCCGTCTGACCGTCGACGGTGTGACCTTCCTTATCTTTTTTCCAGACCGGCAGGCCCCATTCCTCGAACAGATGCACGGAATCATCGACATGCCGACCGACATCGGCGACCAAATCTTCCCGGATGATGCCCATCAGGTCCTGACGAACGTAGCGGACATAGTCCTCTACCGTATTTTCCGGGCCGACATAGGTGTTAATGGCCGACAGCCCCATAGCTACCGCGCCACTGCGATCCATCGCGGCCTTGTCC
>JAQVHY010000048.1 GCA_028695935.1 Desulfobacca sp. | reverse complement strand
GTCGGTTCAGGTCGTGGCGGACGCGAGTCTGTCGATTCTGCCCGGCGAGACTCTGGGGCTGGTGGGCGAATCGGGCTGCGGCAAATCGACCCTGGGCCGGTTGATCCTGGCGCTGCTGCCGCCGACCCAGGGAGAGGTGTGGTTGGCGGGCGAAAATCTTTGGACTTTGCCGAAACGTCGAGTTCGGCAACTGCGGCAAAAAGCGCAGATTATCTTCCAGGACCCCTATTCCTCCTTAAATCCCCGGATGACTATCCGCCGCATCCTGGAAGAGCCATATATCATTCATAAATTAGGCAATCGTCGCCAGCGTCGGCAATGGGTGGAGGAGCTGGTCGGGGAGGTAGGTTTAAGCATCGAGCAACTGGACCGCTATCCTCACGAATTTAGCGGCGGGCAGCGGCAACGAATCGGCATTGCCCGGGCTTTAGCCCTGAAACCGCAATTGATTGTGGCCGATGAGCCGGTTTCGGCCCTCGACGTCTCCATCCAGGCCCAGATCTTAAATCTGCTCAGTGAACTGCAGGACCGTTTCGGCCTGACCTTCCTGTTTATCTCGCATGACTTGAGTGTGATCAGCCATATCAGCAACCGGATTGCCGTCATGTACCTGGGTCGCCTGGTGGAATTGGCCCCCCGGGAAGTTTTCGGTGGCGGTCATCTCCACCCTTACACCGAGGCCCTGTTGAACGCCATCCCGGTGGCCGACCCCAACCGTAGATTACCGCCGCCTCGCTTAAAAGGCGACCCTCCCAGCCCGATTCACCTACCGTCAGGCTGTCCTTTCCATCCCCGTTGCCCTTATGCCGAGGATAAATGTCGGGAAATCGTCCCGAACTTCCGGGAAACCGCGCCGGCGCATTGGGTTGCTTGCCACTTCCGTTAATGTTGGTGCCGGGCAACGGTCAGATCAGCAGGAATGCTAAAAATTCCCTATTTTAAATATAAGGTGCGTAGGGGCGCCCCGCCACTCGCCCCTACACTAAAATTGCTAAGGAGGTCAGTTAAACCTTGGCCGAATTCCCCGGAACTTTAACCCCCTAAATTTGGCCCAGGCTTATAAACCTCCGACCACCGGGCGAGAAATATTTACCTTGGTCAAGCAAATTACCAAAAAAAGGATTATAATGATAATGCAATAAATTATCAGCCCTTGGGAAGATCTTTCCCAGCAGGCACTCCATAAACCCAAAACCCAAAACTCGAAACTCGAAACTCGAAACTTTTACCAAGAGGAGGTATAAACGTTGTCTTTTATAATCGCCATGGCCGGTAAGGGCGGTACAGGAAAAACTACCGTCGCGGGGATGGTGATGCGCTATTTGCTGGAGCGCGGCAAAAAGCCCATTCTAGCGGTAGACGCGGACGCCAATTCCAATTTCAACGAGGTCTTAGGGCTGACCGTAAGCCATACCGTGGGCGAGGCCCGGGAGGAAATGAAACGCGGCGCCGATATGGTGGGCATGACTAAGGATCAATTGATTGAGATGCGCATTAACCAATGCCTGGAGGAAGCAGAGGGGTTTGACCTGATTGCCATGGGGCAACCGGAAGGCGCGGGCTGCTATTGTGCCGCCAATAACCTGGTGGCGCATTTTATGGGAGTGCTGTCCAACAATTATCCCTATATCGTCATGGACAACGAAGCCGGGATGGAGCACCTGAGCCGACTGACCACCAAAAATGTCAATATCTTGTTGATTGTCTCCGACCCGTCCTGGCGGAGTATTCAGGCGGCCAAACGATTGCATGATCTGACCAAGCAGTTAAGCATCGTGGTGGGCCAGGCATATCTAATCGTCAATCGAGTAAAAAATGGCCTACCACCACGGACCCAAGAAGAGATCGACAAACAGGGACTGACTCTGGCCGGAATTATTCCGGAGGATCCCTTGATTGCCGAATTCGACGCCCAGGGTAAGCCTACCTTTAATTTGCCGGCGGATTCGACTGCCCTCCAGGCCGCCTTTCAGATCTTCCAGAAGGTAATAAATTAGGTGGCTGAGGGCTGGCTAGAATTTTGATCTACTACCGAATTGGTTTCAAAAAACTATTTACCTTTGACTTTAGGGGCGCAATTCATTGCGCCCTACAGGTCTTCAGCTACTAATCGCTATATCCGAGCGCGGATTGGGGCATCAAGGTAAGGGACTCTTAAGGTAGCGGTAATAGCTGTCCAGATTATAGATTGCGGCCAGGGGATTATGTCCTAATAACCGGTCCTTAACCGCCAAAACGGTGGTGGCCGCCTGGGCAAACTTAAAAAACAGCGAATCATGGCCCACACACAGTCCCAGGGCGATATTAAATTGGGTCTGGCAGGCATTGACGATTTTGGCCTGCAAGATGGGATTGCACATGGTTTCGACCGTTCCCGGAATAATATGATCGGCCTCCGTTAAACCCAGGGTGGTTTTGGGAACGCGGCCCACCTTGCAGACCACCGAGACTAATTCCAGACCCTGGTTTTCCAGAAATTGCGCTACCAGCCGCGCCTCACGGCGCAGACCGACACAGAACACCAAACCCAGTCGCTGATAACCCATCCGCCGCGCAAATTCCAGAGTTTCCACCATGCGCGGCTTTAAAGGCCGGACCCGCGCATAACCCAAGTCCCGGTCGGTGTAGCCCTGAGCCTCTTGAATCGAGGATTGCTGGGCCATATTTAAGATGTCGGCATTTTGTAGTTCCTCTAAAGCTCCGGGAATCAGCTCCGGGCAGGTGACTAGCGGACAGTTTTCCGGCCCTCGGCCCCCGACATGATGACAGGCACGTTCCCCCCAGGGAATCGGACAGGTGGCACATCGAGGCGAAGCAGTGATCATTCTAAGACCTCCAGCTATCAGATTTAACTTTTGACTTTAATCGAAATGCGCTCTGCCAGTGGCACCGCATCTTGCCGGTGCTATAGAACAGGTTGAAAACCTTTTCCACACTTATAATCAAAAACTCTATCTTGTGGTTCACATACTTCCTTAAAACTTCCGTTTCTTGACCGCCATCAGATTATCGATCTGGTCCAAGAGTTGCCCTTGAGTATTGAACACCTTCAGGCTGAGCTGGTTATCATCAGCGGTAAAGATCAGAAAATTTTCCTGGGTGGAATAATTATAAAAATCCTGGCCTGGCTTCCTCTTCCAGTATTGGTTCCAGGGGGCCAGGTGCTCACAATAATAAGGCGCGCCGGCACCCCCCGAGGTAATGTACCAGGTGGGATATTTAAGATCGGGAAGCGGCGAGTAGGGCTCACCCGGGTCGCCGAGCTTATCATTGCCGTTGTGATCATCCTTCCCGGGTATGCCCACCGGTATTTTATGATGGATCAGGAGCTTGCTATAACCATGCTCATGCCCGGCGAGAAATACCGCCACCTTGGGGTTCTGGCCCAACAATCGGACCAGCTCATTTCTCAGGTCGATGATGCCCGGTCCATCCGGGGTCGGCTGCTCACCGCCCTGATAGGTATAGGCCCGGACCTGGTTGTTGCCCTGGTGCCACATGCAATTTCTGAGGCCGCCGTCATTGGGAAAAATCGGCTCATGCGCAAAAAGCACGATATATTTAATAGTGGCATCCTTTTCGGCCTTTCTCAGTTCGTCTTTAAGCCAATTAAACTGATCGGCCATGAGGTAGCCTTCCGGGGCCCCGCCGAATTCCTTGGCTGCTTCCCAGGTACCGCCCTTCCAGGCAATCCAGTAGCAATTATTTAAGGAGATAAATTTTACTGGGCCGTACTGGAAGGAATAGACGTTTTCGTCATAGGACGGCCGCCGGGGATCCGCGGGGACCGGGCCATTAAGCGGATTCCAAAATTCCGCCGCGAAGACGGCTTCGACGCTGTCGGTATCATACGGCCAGCTGTCCAGCTCTATGCCATATTTCGAGCCATCTTCGTAGACTTTGAGCAGGGACTCATGATTGCCAATCCCCGGATAGATCGGCCGCTCATGCCAGAACCCGGAAGCGGTCTGCTTCCAGGCATATAGTTGGGTGCGGAAGTCGTCTTGGCAGGTAGAGTAGCCATTAATCAGATCGCCCCCGAAAATGACCAGCTCGGCGCCGCCGCGAAAGGCGGATCTCAGGCTTCCCTCCAGGGCTTCATAGTTAACCCCCATGAAATTCTGAGCCCCGCCGCCCATACCTTCCCGGCTATCACCTAAAAAAGCAAAGGTCACCGGCCCTTTCCCTGGCCGCGGCGCAGTTCGGAAAGTATAGGTCTTGGTCCGATAATTATCGAATTCGACGTGGTAGCGGTAAGCCGTCCGTGGTTGGAGGCCGGTGACGGTGATTTGGTGATGGGTGGTGGGCGCGGGGTCCACAAAGACCTGGCCGTGATCCAGGATCACCTTGGCGATTCCTGGGTCGCTGGTCAAAAATGAAATTACTACTCGATCAGGGGTTTCACTGCAGACTAGATTGACCAGGGGGCCTTCCATAATGGTGGGGAGCTTCACCACGCCCTCAGCCCCCTTCTTAAATCTGACCAAGGTATCATAAATACCAAGTTTTCTATCTTCCTGAGGCGTCTCCTGATAGAGTTCCAGCCGCACCGCGACCAACCCCTGGTCTATCCAACCCTCACTGTTAAGGATTTCTTGGAACAGCTTGCCCACCGCCAGTCGGCCCTGCCCCCCCGTGATCGGAGTTTTAACCCGGAATCTTTTCACCTCATAGTCAGTGTGCTGGGCCGCGAAGGGATATGGCCCCACATAGATCGACCCATAAATCTTAGTCGGATCAATGGGAGCTCCGTCTAGCCCTTTGTTAATGCCACTCAGGTCAAACCTCAGGCCCTGCTCATCTCCGTTGCGGATAGCGCTATAGAGCTGCTCCACGGTGAACAGATTGCAGACCGGATTTTGCTTTTCCTTGAGCCCAGATACGGCCGGGTCCTTGACTGGCAAGCTATCAGCTAGGGCATGAGGCGGGATTAACCAATTGCTGAAGCCGCTCAGGTAACACCAGATTATCAACCCATAGAAAAGTATGGGACTCCGTCGGTGCCAAAATCTCATTTCCGGTCCCTCCCCTTACACCCCTGGTTATAAAACGGATTTTTTATTCTACAAACCATTAACGGAAAAGTGAACCGCATTATCATCGGAAGTTAATTAAACTTGGTATTTTCGGCCGGAGATACCCCACCGATAAAAAGACCAGAACCTTCTAGACTTCCTTGACAAACCGATCTGCAAAGTTTATGAATAGAATATTGTGGGCCGTTAACTCAGACGGTAGAGTATCTGCCTTTTAAGCAGAGAGTCGCTGGTTCGAGTCCAGCACGGCCCATTGCGCCGTGCGTCCCCATCGTCTAGCCTGGTCCAGGACACCGGCCTTTCACGCCGGCAACACCGGTTCAAATCCGGTTGGGGACGCCAGTTAATAGTCCGTAATCATAGGTAGTTAGCCCATGACTTTTAACTGAGTAAGTCGTTTGACGGGAGACGACGGCTCCCCCCCAAACGGCTTTTGCTTTTGGAGAGAACTTTCAGCGCGGTCTTCAGTTCCGCCAGTCGATGCAGATAGCGCTGGGTGGTGTTGGAAATTTTGGGCCGCAACATACCTGGATCAAGATCAGCGGCACGCCCTCATTGGCCAAGATGCTTGCAGTCAAGTGCCTGATGGCATGGAGGACAAAATGTCGAACTCCTGCCCAGGCGCTTAACTCCTTCATTCGGTGTTGGCGTTGCTCGTCTGGTTTCCCGGTTCTGGGATCAGGGAAAACCCATTCACTCCGATTGGTCTGACGATGGGTTAACAGGGCGTGGAACAGCTCATCCCGTAAGGGCAGCCAATCTTCTTCCAGACTGCCTCTCATGCGCTTCCGAATGGTGAGCCTGGTCCTTCCTTCCCTAAAATCCACATCCTCCCAACGAAGGCGCAATACCTCAGACCGTCTGGCCCCCAATTGCAGATAGGCCAGGAGCATAATTTTGTCCTGTCCTTCGGCCACCTCGTACACCTTCCAGAAATCTTCCTCTGGATGGCTGTTATGTGATCAAGACCGATGTGCCAAGTCCCACCGCTACGGCTGACCTCATGCATCAGCGTTACCAAGACCTGGCCCAGGCGGACCGAGCCTTTCGCACCTTTAAGAATGGCCATCTAGAGATCCTCCCCACCTTCGTGCCGACCGAGGCCAGCACTCGGGGACACGTCTTCGTGGTGATGTTGGCTTACCTGCTGGAGCGGGAGTTTAGACCTTTATTAGCGGCATCTCAACCTTACCGTCAGCGAGGCCCTGGATGAACTGGGTTCGCTCCGGGGGGTAGAAATAACGATCGGCAATACTACCTGTCAACAGGTGCCCCAGCCTACGGGGCTCAGTCAGCAATTGTTGGACGCGCCCGGATTAACTTACCCCAGACCCTGCCTCTCAGGAAAGTTCAGGTAGCCACCAGAAAAACCTGTCAAAATAATAATATATAATTTAATATCAATATCTTATGGCACATTCCGGACTATTCCCCGGTGGCCCCTAACTTAAGCGTAATCTGGCCTTTACGGGTCAGTCTTCGGGCTGATCAAGAGGATTGAGCAATTCGGCGTCTAATTCTTCAGGGGTAAGATTTTCTTCGAGCAGACGGGGCGAGCGGAGCGTGCGGTAGTAGAGATCAGCTAATAATTTTTGATATTCCTGATATTCATCGGTTTCCATAAGCACCCTCTTTAGGCCATGTTAGCCCTTGGCTAGAACCTCATGGTTATAAGGCCCTGAGGGGCTGGTAATGGCTCTGCCACTGGCGGTGCTTAACTAGGTAAGCGGTTAGAAAGTGGACTCCTTTTTGATCATAACGGCTCCGTCATCCTTTTTCTGGGGATTGTGATCCCAAGTTTTCCAGGAATAACCTCCCGGTCCTACCTTAATCCGTTCGATATTGCCGTCACTGCGTTGCTCCTCGGCTATAATCCCGGAGCAACCGCCGGTGATAAACACCAGCAAGCACAGCGCGGCCCAGAATGGGTTTGGCCTCCCAAACATGATTTTACCTCCTCGATGGGAAGGGGCAAGTAAATTTTGGAGTAAGTGTATGTCGGAACAGTTTTTCCTAAACTAACCAACGGTTATAGATCATCCGGCCCTACAATGCGCCCGGCCACCGCCGAGGCCGCGGTCACCGCCGGATTGGCCAGATAGACCTTGGACTCGGGGTGACCCATGCGCCCCACAAAATTGCGGTTGGTGGTGGCAATGGCGGCCTCTCCGGCGGCCAGGATGCCCATATGACCGCCTAGGCAGGGCCCACAGGTCGGGGGGCTGATGATCGCCCCGGCCTCTAAAAAAATCTCAAACAAACCTTCCTTCAGGGCCTGGCGGTAAATCCAGGGGGTGGCCGGGATAATGATCAGGCGGACGCCGGAAGCAACCCGACGGCCGTTGAGCACCTGGGCCGCCAGCCGCAAATCCTCCAAACGGCCGTTGGTGCAGGAACCGATAACTGCTTGATCAACCGGAACCTGGCCGACCTGGGATAAAGGCCGGCTATTTTCCGGCAGATGCGGAAAGGCTACCTGAGGTTCCATGGTGCTGACATCGTACTCCCGGACAAAGGCATAGTTGGCCCCGGGATCCGTGGCATAAAAGGTAAAAGGCCGCAGCGCCCGATTGTTGACATACTTCAGGGTAATTTCATCCGGGGTGATAATGCCGTTTTTGGCCCCGGCTTCGATGGCCATATTGCACATGGTCAGGCGGTCGCTCATGGGCAGGGTGTCAATAGTGTCGCCAGTAAACTCCATGGCTCGGTACAGGGCGCCGTCCACCCCGATGTCGCCGATGGTATAGAGAATCAGATCCTTGCCCCCGACCCAGCGGGGTAGTTTACCGGTAAAGATGAACAGCATGGTCTCGGGCACCTTGAACCAGCAGTCGCCGGTGATCATGGTGGCCGCCAGATCCGTGGAGCCGATCCCGGTAGCAAAGGCCCCCAGGCCGCCATAGGTACAGGTGTGGCTGTCCGCGCCGATGATCAGGTCTCCAGGGACCACAATGCCTTTCTCCGGGAGCAGGGCATGCTCAATACCCATATCGCCGCCTTCGTAAAAATGGACCAGATGCTGTTCCTGGGCGAACTGGCGCACAATCTGACACTGGGTGGCGGAGGCGATGTCTTTATGAGGGGCAAAGTGATCCGACACCAGCACCACCCGCTCCGGATCGAAAACTTTCCGGGCCCCGGCCTGGCGAAAAGCCTTGATGGCGATGGGGGCGGTGATATCGTTGCCCAGGGCAATATCTACCCGGGCCTGAATTAATTGTCCCGGTTCAACATATTCCAGATCAGCGTGGGCCGCGAGGATCTTTTCAGTAATGGTCATCGGTGGAGTCATAACTTATTTTCAGCCTATTCCCATCATTTAGAGGATGAGCATCGGTTAAAACGGTGCCACCAATATTGAGTCCTTATTGGTTCTAAGCCCATCTCTCTGATTTTGAGGGTAGAGGCCAGGGAAAGCGCGGTGGCCCAATCACCGACCTCTACCGTCAGCCTTAATTTACTAGCCGGGTTTCCTCAGACTCTGGCTGTTTAGCCATATTTTTTAGATAAAGCAAACGATTAAGTCCATTAATCAGCGCCCGCGCACTGGCGGTGACAATGTCCGGGTCGACCCCGTGCCCGGTAACCGTGAAGCCATCCTCCTCCAGGCGGACGGTAATTTCCCCCAAGGCGTCGGTGCCGCCGGTAATCGAATTCACCGAAAACTTCAGGAGCCGACATTTAGATTTGGTAATATGGGTGATAGCCTTAAAAGTGGCGTCGATCGGCCCATCACCAAAGGCCGAGTAGCGTTGGATTTCGCCCTCCACTTCCATTTTCACCGTTGCCGAGGGTTTGGCCATGGTGCCGGTCAGCACCACCAATTCCTGGAGTTTATAGTAGTCCGGCACTGATTTGCGCAGAACCTCGATCTCCACCAGGCTTTCCAAATCTTCGTCGAATACGGTCTTTTTACGGTCCGCCAAATCCTTGAAACGAGCAAAGACCTGGGCCAAGACGGCCTCGGACAGGTTGTAGCCCATTTCCACCAGCTTTTCTTTGAGGGCATGGCGACCGGAAAGTTTACCCAACGGCAAGGTGCTTTTCTTAATGCCGATCGAGGTGGGGGTCATGATTTCAAAGGTGCTGGCTTCCTTCAATACCGCGTCCTGGTGGATGCCCGATTCATGGGCAAAGGCATTGGCCCCGACAATCGCCTTATTGGGCTGGACGATCATGCCGGTCAGTTTGCTGACCAGACGACTGGTGGGATAAATCTGCTGGGTAGCAATATCAGTATAGTAGTCCAGCAAATCCTTCCGAGTCGCCAGGGCCATGACTACCTCTTCCAGGGAGGTGTTGCCGGCCCGTTCGCCGATGCCATTGATGGTACACTCCACCTGCCGGGCGCCATTCATAATCGCGACCAGCGAATTGGCCACCGCCAGCCCCAGATCATTATGACAGTGGACACTGAGCACGGCCCGGTCAATGTTAGGGATTTTTTCCATCAGGTATTTGATTTTGGCGCCAAATTCATGAGGAATGGCATAACCCACGGTATCCGGAAAGTTGACCGTGGTGGCGCCGGCGTCGATCACCGCGGTAAAGACCTGGGCCACGTAATCCAAATCGCTGCGGGAGGCGTCCATGGCGGAAAATTCGACGTTAGGGGTATAACGCTTGGCGTGGCGTACCGCGGCGACCGCGGCCTGCAATACCTCTTCCCGAGTCTTGCGCATCTGGTATTTCAGATGAATATCGGAGGTAGAGATAAAGGTATGGATACGGGGGTTCTCGGCCTCTTTAACGGCTTCCCAGGCCGCGTCCAAATCATCGACCATGGCCCGCGCCAGGCCAGCAATCTGCGGCCCTTTGACTTCTCGGGCCACCGTCCGTACTGCTTCCAGGTCGCCTCGGGAGGCAAAGGGAAAACCGGCTTCGATGACATCGACCTGGAGCAGGGCCAGTTGCCGGGCGATCTGCAATTTTTCGTCAATATTGAGACTGGCGCCGGGGGATTGTTCCCCATCGCGCAGCGTCGTGTCAAAAATAATGATTTTCTCAGCCATGCATGAGCTCCTTGCACCCAGCCCAGGGCCTGTCGCAGGGTTCCCGGGCCGTGGTTAGGGGGAAAAGACAACCTTCAAGCCTCGGATTACAATCAGTAGGTTTCAAGGAATGATAGCCTTAAGTTTAATTTTAGGTTTCCGAGGTCTTGACTTCCAGGGCCTCTGATTCGTCTTTCTTTTTAGTGCTCCTCCTCTCCAGGAGGAGGAGGGTACAGATCGGCCCGGAGATGACATAGCTGCCCATCAGCAAAAAGCCCATTAAAAAAGGTTCGGTGGCCACAACGATAAATATGAGAATCGCCGCCACCAACACATGAAACGGTTTACGTTTAAACAGTTCAAATTTTTTAAAGCTATAGAATTTAATATTGCTGACCATTAGAAACGAGAGGACGTAAATCATAATTAAAATAGGAATATGACGGCCCGGAGCCCAGTCGCCTAAATGATGGTAAAACAGGATGGTGGTGGCCACCATGGTTGCGGCCGCGGGGATCGGCAGGCCGTTGAAATAACGGGGATCGATGCTGCCGATCTGAACATTGAACCGGGCCAGACGCAAGGCCCCACACACCACAAACAGAAAGGCCGCCACCCAGCCAAAGCGCCCGTAGGGCTGTAAAGCCCAGAGATAGACCAATAGCCCGGGGGCCACGCCAAAGGCGACCAGGTCGGCGAGTGAATCATATTGCACGCCAAAATTAGAAGCGCTCTGGGTCATACGAGCGACCCGGCCATCCAGGCCATCCAGAATCAGCGATATCAAGATGGCTAAGGCCGCGGCTTCAAAGCGCCCGTTGATCGCGGCAATGATCGCATAAAAGCCGCTAAACAGGCTGGCCGTGGTCAGCAGGTTGGGGAGGATATAAATTCCCCGGAATTCTTTGCGATCCTTAGTTTTTTTACGGCGCCTTTTCATGACAGCCTCCCCAAGATACTGCTTCCGGCTTTAACCCGATCGCCGACCTTGACGCTGATCGTCCAATCCTCGGGTAAATACAGATCAACCCGGGATCCGAAGCAGATCATTCCCACGCGCTCGCCTTTCTCCAGCCGCTCCGGCGGCTGGACGTAGGTGATGATCCGGCGGGCCAACATACCGGCGATCTGGACCATAACCACGTTCTGCCCTGATTCGGTCTCTAGCCATAAGCTTTGTTGCTCATTGACCTCAGAAGACTCCGGACGGTTAGCCGCGACAAACCGGCCGGGCCGATGCACCGTAGCCTTGAGCTGGCTGCGGACCGGAGCGCGATTGACATGGACATCAAACAGATTCATGAAAATACTGACCTTTTGGGTTGGTTGGTGGAGGAATTGGTCCTCCTGAACCTTGCCCAAAAAAATTATCCGCCCATCCGCGGGAGAGACCAGGGCCGCGGCGTCAGTGGAAATGGCGCGTTCCGGATCCCGGAAAAAGTAGGTAAAAAACCCCATCAGCACCAATCCCAGCATGGTTAGCAAATGGCCGCCGCTCCACAGGCCTAGCAGGGTCACCAGGGCGCCGCTGCCGATAAACAGGAAACCCGGACGCGCAATGGGTCCAGAACGTGCTTGCATGGTTAGTTTAGGATTTCTTCAGCCAGCCCATCATGGCCCGCAGTTTTTTGCCAACTTCTTCAATGGGATGCTCGGCTTCCTGTTTGCGCAAGGCATTGAATACCGGCCGCCGGGCCTGATTTTCTAAAATCCATTCCCGGGCAAAGGCGCCGCTCTGCACTTCGGACAGAATAAGGCGCATTTCCTGGCGGGTTTCTTCATTGATGATGCGCTTGCCCCGGGTATAATCACCGAATTCGGCGGTATCCGAGACCGAGTAGCGCATGTAGCTGATGCCACCCTGATAAAACAGGTCAACAATCAACTTCAATTCATGGAGACACTCGAAATAGGCAATCTCTGGTTGATAACCAGCCGCCACCAGGGTGTCAAATCCGGCCTTGACCAGCTCCGAGACCCCGCCACAAAGGACGCACTGCTCGCCGAACAGGTCGGTTTCGGTCTCCTCCTTGAAGGTAGTTTCAATAACCCCGGCCCGGGTAGCGCCGATGCCTTTGGCGTAAGCCAGGGCGGTCGTAAGGGCCTGGCCGGAAGCATCCTGCTGAATGGCTACCAAAGACGGGACCCCGGCCCCTTTTTCGTATTCGCTGCGCACCAGATGCCCCGGACCTTTGGGGGCGACCATAACCACATCTATTTTGGGATCGGGGACGATCTGGCCGAAATGAATATTGAAGCCATGCGAGAACAGTAAGGTCTTTCCCTGGCCCATATAAGGCCGGAGGTCATGTTCATAAAGCTGGGCCTGGACATGGTCCTGGGTCAGAATCTGCACCACCTGTGACTGTTGGGCGGCTTCGGCTGCAGCTACCGGCGAAAAGCCATATTTAACCGCCAGATCATAGTTTGGGGTGCCGGGCATTTCGGAGACCACCACCTCCAGGCCGCTGTCCCGCAGGTTAAGAGCCTGGGCGTGCCCCTGAGAGCCGAAGCCGATGATGGCGATTTTCTTACCATGCAGAACCTTCAGATCCGCATCATGCTCGTAGTAGATTTTCATTATCAATCCTTTCGAGTCCAGGAATTACCGCGCCATGGATAAACAAGAGACTGCCCCGACCAGTTGCTGGCCGCGGTCAGTCATTTTTTAATTTTTTTTGCTCCGCTGGATGGCCAGGGTTCCGGTGCGCACCACCTCTTGGATACCCAAGGTTTTTAAGAGGTCTAAAACAGCCCCGATCTTTTCGTTGTTGCCGGTGATTTCCAGGGTATAGGCGTGGGGACTGACGTCTACCACCCGGCACCTAAAAATGTCGGCAATGCGTAAAACCTCAGCCCGGAAACGATCTTCCGCCTTAACTTTAACTAGAGCCATTTCGCGTTCCACGTGCTCGGTGCCGGTCAGGTCCACCACCTTAATGACATTGATCAACTTGCGCAACTGTTTGATGATCTGTTCGATGATCTGCTCATTACCCGAAGTCACCAGGGTAATCCGGGAGACCCCGGGTTCGACGGTTTCGGCCACGCACAGACTTTCGATATTGAAGCCCCGGCCGCTGAATAGACCGGTCACCCGAGAGAGCAACCCTGGTTCATTATCCACCCATACCGAGATAGTATGCCGCATGATTCGCTCCTCTTTAAACCAATATCATTTTGTGCGTTGGGGCCCCGGCAGGGACCATGGGAGTGACACACTCTTCCGGAGATACCCGAAAATCCATGAGCACCGGCTTGCGAGTATTAATGGCCTCCAGGATCACCGGCTCCACCTCCTCCGGCTTTTCGGCCCGTAACCCCAGGCCGCCATAGGCCTCGGCCAATTTGACAAAATCGGGGGCCACCGCCATGGAGGTCTGGCTATAAACGCCCTTATAAAACAGTTGTTGCCACTGGCGCACCATACCTAAATATTGATTATTCAAGATGGCTACCTTGACCGGCAGGTCATATTCCACCGCGGTGGCCATTTCCTGAATGTTCATCTGGATGCTGCCGTCGCCGGCAATATCGATGACCAGATCATGAGGGCAGGCCACCTGGGCCCCCAGTGCGGCCGGGAACCCGTAACCCATACATCCCAGGCCGCCGGAACTCATCCAGCGGTTGGGGCGTTTCATGGGATAAAACTGGGCCGCCCACATCTGATTCTGTCCCACTTCGGTGGTAATGATGGCCTCGCCTTTGGTCAACTCATAAAGCTTTTCCACCACAAATTGGGGCTTGAGTTCACCACTGTTACGGTCATAGCTCAGAGGATGGTCCCGTTTCCAGGCGGCAATCTGGTCTAGCCAGGGCTGATGCGCTTGGGCCCAGTCTCGGGGTTCCAGGGCCGCGATTAATTCATTAAGCTGGCTCAAGGCATCTTGGCAATCACCGACGATCGGAATGTCCACTACCACGTTTTTACTGATGGAAGTGGGATCGATGTCGATATGGATGATCTTGGCTTCGGGGGCGAATTCTTCGATTTTACCGGTCACCCGGTCATCGAACCGGGCCCCGATGGCGATCAGTAGATCAGTGTGATGAATAGCCATATTGGCATAAAAGGTGCCATGCATGCCCAGCATTCCCAGCCAGAGGTCATGCGGCGCGGGGAAGCCCCCCAGCCCCATCAGGGTATTGGTCACCGGGATTTGCAGCGTTTCCGCCAAGCGGGTCAATTCCTCGGCCGCGCCGGAAGAGATGACGCCACCGCCGGCATAGATCACCGGCCGCTGGGCCTTGAGAATCAGGTCCAGGGCTCGCTTGATCTGCCGCGGATTAGCATGATAGGTCGGATTATAACTCTTTATCTTAACCTGCTCGGGGAATTTGGGTGTGGTCCGGCCACCTAATACATCCTTGGGCAGATCCACCAACACCGGTCCGGGGCGGCCGGAGCGGGCGATATGAAAAGCTTCGTGGACCACGCGGGCCAGGTCAGCCACCGATTTGACCAAGTAATTATGTTTGGTGCAGGGGCGAGTAATGCCGACAATATCTACCTCCTGAAAGGCATCGTTGCCGATCAGGGCGGTCGGTACCTGGCCGGTGAAGATGACCACCGGAATAGAGTCCATATACGCCGAGGCGATACCGGATACCGTGTTAGTGGCGCCCGGACCGGAGGTTACCAAACAGACCCCGACCTGTGCCGCGGCCCGCGCATACCCATCCGCGGCATGGATGGCCCCTTGCTCATGGCGGACCAAAAAATGCTTAATAGTCGGGCAACGGCTTAGTTCATCGTAAAGATCGATTACCGCCCCGCCCGGGAAGCCAAAGATATGCTTCACACCCTCTCGTTCCAAAGCTTTGAGGAGAATCTGGGCGCCGGTCATAGTCATGATTCTGATTCCTTTGCTCTATATTTTGCCAGGAGCTGTTCGATGCGATCCCGGCCAGCTAATTTTAGTTTTTGAATCCTTTTACGGGTGACGGTTTCCTCGGGGGTCAGATAAAGCCGTCGATTCAGGTCTTCTAACTGCCGTTCAAATTCCAGGTGTTCGGCCATCAATTTTTTCAATTCGCCATCTTGATCAATCCATTGGGCAATTAGCTGTTCATCCCTCTTTTCCATAAATTTCCCCTGTCCACGCATCTAGCCCAAATTTATCAGATTATAAGATGCTATTTTATTTTAATAACTTTGTCAACCGATCAGATTTAGCCCCGACAATTTTTGAATCTGGCGTTGGGCACTCAGGCTCCCGCCAAAGACATATTTTCGAGCCGGACCCCGGCCGGGCCATAATAGGCTTCCCGCTGCACTGCTTCTTGGGACAGGGTGGCCTGGGCAAAGGCCTCATCCAAGCGTCCGCTTACTGAACCGCCCTTGATCGGGGTCACCTCACCGTGGTTGATAAGATAGCCGGTGCGGATTTCGCCGGAGATGGCCCCGGTGACGGGATTGGGTTCAAAAGTGGAAAATCTTAATAAATGCAGAACTTGATCAGAATTAAGCATCTCGGCCAAGGGAGTAGTACCCGGGACTACCCGCAGATTGGTCAGATTGCCGGTAGGGGCCAGCTTCAGATAGTCGGCATAGCGTTTATCGGCCAGTACCTGTTTGAAGATATTGTGTTCGATAAACGTGACCGGCTGTAGGGCCAGGCCCTGGGTGTCAAACGGGCGGCTGGCCAGGCCACCGGGCAGCCAGGGGTCGCTGCTCAGGGTCAGGAGGTCGCCTTGCGGTTTGACAATCACCGGCTCCTCTTCTTTGAGTCGGGACCATCCCTGAAAATGAGCCGGGCCTCCGGCCTGGGCGCTAAAATAGTTAAACAGGGTATCCAGGGCCTCTTCTCCGAAGACCACCGGATAACGGCCGCTGGGTGGTAAAGTGGCCCTCAGACTCTCTTGAGCATAACCCCCGTAACGGGTCACCATCTCTATTAAATCCAGATCCTGATAGAACCGGGCCCGACGATACCCCAGGCTTTCGGCTTCCTCTGCCCCCTCCTGAGCCAGGAGGGCAAATTGCACAAATAGTTCGGTCTCCTGGTGCTCGGCCTTAAGACCTTGGTGATTAATCAGGCTGATCTCACGATATTCGGCAAACACCTCCGTCGAGGCCAGACTTATGTTCTGCAGTTGGGCCTGCGCCTGATTGAGATCGGCCCGCACCCGCCACAGCACCTCCCGGGGTTGATGGTGCCAGGTATCATCCACCGTGGCCAGCGACTGGTAGGCTGGTTCCGGACCGGGTAGGGTAAAGGGCCGGTTGGCGACCCACTGGGCGCGAGCCTGAGCCTGGGCCAGGTCGGCTTGCAGATCATCGCCGGGATAGGCTACCCAGCCCGATTCCCCTAAAACTGGCTGCCCATCTTTTTCCTGGGCCAGATAAATCTGGACCTGCACCGTATCGGTCTCGACCCGGCGCAGGGATTCGACCTCATCAAAGATCAGATAGAGCTGATCACTGCTCTGGCGAACCCGACGCAATTCCCAGCCATAGAGGTTAGCCTGCTTAAACAGAGTAACTAATTGATCAATTAACTCTAAGTTTTGTCGGGACTGGTCCATCCCCTTCTCCATTCTAATTATTTAACTCAAGGCCGCAATCGCCGCGCCCCGCAGCCGGGTCCGCAGGGCCACACTTTGTTGGGCCATCTGCTCCAGCCGGCTTGCATTGGCCTCATAGACGGTCACTTCCCGATTCTTCAGGCCAGTGGCCAGGGCCGCAGTCCACTCCGGGGGCAGTTCCAAGGCGGTTAGATCGGCCGGAAGCCCTTGTCGGGCCAGGGCCAGCACCCGGCTCTTGCCGTGGCTGGCGAAGACCGCGGCGATCAGGGCTACGGGCCAGGCGGTGTCGGCGATTACGATAATCTCGGCCTGAGCCACGGCGTAGCGATTGCCATTGAAGGACACGGCCAGGCCGCCCTGGGCTCGAATGGCCTGAAAGGCCTGCACATCAGTAATGCTATCCCCCACATAAATGGCCGCGGCCGGGGATAGACCGGTCCGGGCCAGGCTCTCTCGCAAGGCCCGTTCTTTTTCCACCCCGCCGATGGGATTAACTTCCTGATAGAGGCGGCCGATCTCCATCGGCGGGATTATCTCCCAGAAGATCTGATCTAGCCGGGCAATGGCCTGCT
Organism: Desulfobacca sp.; assembly: GCA_028695935.1. Lineage (GTDB taxonomy): Bacteria > Desulfobacterota > Desulfobaccia > Desulfobaccales > Desulfobaccaceae > Desulfobacca_B. The sequence goes on along the minus strand of JAQVHY010000048.1, from coordinate 4,705 downwards.
GGCTAGGGCCATCCAAGTTATTAGGGTCCGAGGGCGTCGCGGGCAACTTGATCTCCGGTAGGGCGACCATTTCCGAGGTCAACTTTATCAAAGACTCGGCTTCCCGGGGAGAAAGTGAGTAACGGTCCAGATCTAACTGGGTGGCAAAGATGTTGGCTTCGTCCAGGCCCAGCCGCTGCCCGACGGCCCAGGCAAACTGATGGTAGCTGGTGCTGATTTCAAAGATCGGCACCTCCAAGTCCTTGAGAAAGCGATAAGTTTCTTCGACGCCGGGCACCAGCATCATACTTTGCCAGGAGTAATTTAAGAGCTTTTCATTACTTAGGCCATAGGCCTTGAGAAAAGGCAGGATTAGCTTCAGGGTATCGCCGGCCTTATATCCGGGCCTGTGGAGGTAATCAGCCAGATAGTCATCATAGCGGCTGATCTGGGTAAAAAACCGGGCGCCGTCCGGTTTAATAAAGTCCCGGCACAATTCAAAGGCATTGTCGTTGAGGCACAGGGGGCCTTCGCAATCGGTGTTTAACTGGATGGCGCACATCAGTTTTCGCTTCGGCCGGCTAAGAAGGCCTCCACCTGCTCGGTAAGACATCGGCCCTGGGGGAGCAACTGGCCAGCGGCCTGGACGCCTGCGGGGGTCAACTGCAAACCACCCTCGGCCAGATGCTTCAGGGTGAGAATAATTAAGGGAAATTCCCGTTTGAGCTCCTCGGCTCGCAGGCGGGCAAACAACGGTTCTGCTTCCCCCTCTTGCTGGATAATCTCTTTCAGACCTAAAAGTTGGCGTTTTTTGCGGAGTTGTTGCCAAAAAGGGGCAAAATCCGGCCCGGTAAGCGAAAAATGGCAATAGGTGACCGCCGGGCCACGGTCCAAGGCCGGGGTGGCCAGGTGCATCATGGCCCCGGCAGAGCTGGCTTCATCAGCAATAAGCTGCCAGATCACCTGCTGCCAGGTGCCGGTGGGACCGCCGGGCAGGGCCGGATGCAGATTCAGGCATAAAAATCTGCGGCATAATTTAGGGCTGAGCACCAGCATATAGCCCGCCAGGACTAGGAGTTGAGCCCCATAGCCTTGCACCTGCTCAATAACCGCCTGATCAAAGGCGGTCCGGACCTTGTCAACGTCAGGCGCATGCCTGCGGATCTTGTCGCGCAAGCCTCGCGACGAATAAGTCACCAGCGGTAACTGCCGCGCCTGTACTGCGGCCCGGAATTGATCGGCAGCCTGATCTTCGCCTGGCTCCCGGTCACAAAAGACAAAGGCGATCTGCCCCGGAATATATCCCGACACCAGCCGGTCATGGACCGCGGCCAGTAGATCAATGGCGGCCTGATCGCGGCCGCTGGAAAACCAGCCAAAAGTTAGCATGTTGATCTCAATGCGGCTAATTGTTGCAGCAGCAAGGCTTTGTCCGGGTAACCCTCCCGTCCGGGCCCGGTCAGACTGGCCGCGGCCATGCGGTTGGCCAACTTCAGGGCGGCCCTGGGGTCTAGTCCGGCCAACTGAGCCGCCAGCCAGCCCGCGGCAAAGACATCCCCCGCTCCTATTGTATCGACTACCGTTACATCGGTCTCGGTCGGGGCCTCGATTATGCCCGTCGGGGAGATCAGCCGCGCCCCGCGCCGGCCTAATTTGACTATTATGGACTGGGGGGCCCAATCCGGCCAGCTAAAGGCCTCGCCGCCCAGCAACTGCCATTCCGTTTCGGTCACCAACAACGTGTCGGTGCGGGCCAGTAGCGGGGCCAGGGATGACCGCCCCTGCCGGGAGTAAAGCTCCCCCGGATCCAGACTGATATGGGGGCCGTCGGTTAACTGGTGGGCTAGAGCTATCTGCACCTTTAAGGGCTGGTCGCCGACAAAGGAAGTAAGATGCAGAAACCGGGCCTCTTGAATTAAGGGGACTGGCAGATCGGACCAGGCCAGCAGGTCATTGGTATTGGGCGCCACCAGGATGGTCCGTTCCCCCTCCTGGTCCACCAGGATATAGGCCCGACCACTAGCCCCCTGGCGTTCAATATGGCAATCTACTCCGGCCAATCCATTTAAGAGGAAATCGCCGTCGTCGTCGGCCCCCACCCGACCGACTAGCGCTACAGACTGTCCCCAGCGGGCCAAAGCATAGGCGGTATTGGCCGCCTGGCCGCCGCCGCTGCGCCCGGCCATGGTCGCTTCCTGTGCTAACCTGGACTGGAGCACGGCTTCCTGGAAGGCAGTCAGCTCATATTCTCCTCCGGCCGTTAACCCCGGCACCACTTCGGCAAACGGCTTCAGGGTTTCGACCCGATAGAGCCGATCGACATTTAAGGCTCCCAGGCAGACCACCGCGGCCTTCATATAAGTAGACTAACAGGAATCGAGCTGAGGGTCAAATGGATTTTAAGAGGGACGCGGCACCTGGTGCCTAACCTAAAACCGGGCTGCGATTTGCAGCCCGGCCGGGATTTGGCGAGAGGGAGGAAGTTATGATCAGACTGCTAACGGGTCAGCCAGCGGCGGTCGCGTACGGTCAGGAAGGCGTAAGGGTAGATCCATTGCAACAGAAAAAAGGCAAAATAGCCATAGACCACCCCGTAGACAAACTCCAGGTCACGTTCCAGCCAGATATAGTAGATCATATAGATCAAGGAAATGATGCCCAGGACCGTGAAGAATTTCAGGATTATCAGCGGCTGCAGGATAAACGCGGCCAGTAATACCGGCACCATTAAGGGTAGAGAAATGAAGGCCAGCGAGAACTCCAACTGGGTCATAAAGAAATCCAGAACCGGCAGGAAGCGATGCTGAGCCCGATACCTGGTTAAAATATATCCCAATTGCACAAAGGATTCCCGGACATTGCCACGCTCCCAACGTAAGTACATCTTGCATAAGCCGCAGTAGCTTTCCGGTACCAGGGTATGGACCACGGCGCTCCGCTGATAAACGGTGTAATGTCCGGCCCGCAAGATAAAATTGGTCAGGGCCCGGTCTTCCGTATGATGGCAAGGGGCGCCCAAGAAGGTCTGATGCCGCCAGGCCTCCAGGTAAGGCCTGATGGCCGAACCGCGATAAGCTGACAAGGCTCCGGGCGTGCACACTACGGCCCCATAACGGGATTGCGAGGCCCGTAAAAAGTCGAAGGCCAAGACAAAGCGAACTGCCAGCATCTTACCGAAGACGCTCTGATGGCGGTTATAAACCTTGCCATTACCGGCTACCGCGCCGATCTTACGGTCTGCCAGCATGGGTGCGACTATCTGCCGCAAAGCATCCCGGTCCATGACGCAATCGGAGTCGATGGTCACGAAAAACTCGCCGGTGGCCTCCCGGAACGCGGCATAGAGTCCTTCTTTTTTGCCGCGGTTCTTGGGAAAGCGGATGGTCTTGATAAGCTTAGGATAGCGTTGCCGGGCCTGGTTGATGTAAAACCAGGTATCGTCTTTGGAGCCGTCATCAATACAGATGATTTCCAACTGATCGGCCGGATAATTGGAGGCGGCCACTGAATTAAGGGCCTGTTCGACCATGGCCCCTTCATTGTAGGCCGGAATAATCACGCTGATCCGGGGTAAGGGGCCCGTAGCTAACGGATATGGTTTATAACGGGCCCAGAGGATGGTCCGGATGATCTGAAAGAGTATCAGGGACAAAGTGAGGCCGCCTCCCAGCACCGTTAACGAGGAAACATACTGGTGGCGATCTAACAGCTGAAAATAACTTGCCAAAGATCCATAGTGCAGCGAAATCACCAACAGACCGAACAGCAGCAGGGGAATCAGAATCTTGAGTCCCAAATCCACCCACTGCATCTTTTTCAGCTCTACAGCCAGATGTCCATCAGTGCGTGGTTGCCCCAGGGACGGCAAACTTACAGTCGAAGTCGCAGTGCGCATGAGCGGAGCTCTTCCTCCTAATTACTAATCAGCGGAATTTGTGGGCCAGCGGTCGGCACAGCCTTAGGGCTTAAAATGATCGCCGTCTCTGGGAAAGTGCAAAAGGCTTGCCAACTGGAATGGTTTTTAATATTATGTAACTAGGGGTAAATATTATAATTTAATGTCGTGATGCAGACCCGGCTGGAAATGGATGTGAATTTTTTCGACTGTTGCTTCTCGTTTTGAGAGAAAGGTCACAACCTCATTGTATTTATTCTCAAAATGATAACATGTTCTCCAATTGGTATAAATTTTAATGCGGCTCTTCTCCAAGGCAGGCTGGACAGTATATTAAGGAATTGAAAATATTAAGGTTAATCATTTGAGTTATTAATGCCGACTATTAAGCAGAAGGACAAAAATTTTTGGGATACGCACCATCAAGCCCTTTAAAGCCGTAGGTGCTTACCAGGGGCAGGCAGTTATACTATCGGATGATTTTTTACCAAAAAGTAAAAATGTGAAATTTTTCGCAGAAAAAGACTTGAAAAATGACCTTATCTCTGCTATTGGTATAAACTTAATCAGACCCGGGAGTTACAAAGGAGAATCATTATGGGGCTTTTTTTGATCTGCCCACAATGCCAGGCTAAGGTACCGTTGCAATTCCAAACCTGCCCCCAATGTGGGGCCAATCTTAAAGACCTGCCACCAGAGCAACGTCGTTATTTTCTGGGGGAACTGGAGGAGGTAACCGCGGCTACCCCGGAGGAGCAGGTTAGTCCTGAGCCCGAAGCCGCGGTCGAGTTAGCCGCGGCAACTCCAGAACCAGAGGCCCCTGCTCCCGAG
>JAQVHY010000047.1 GCA_028695935.1 Desulfobacca sp. | reverse complement strand
CTTCCGATCTGCTGCTCGTTGTGCGGGGCGGGGAGGATACCTATGCCGCCAGCGCCTATTCCGGCCCGGTGACCGTTGATTGCCTGACCTTTTCCGACGAGGAGGGCAGCAGCCTTCAGTGCCAGGTGGTAAATCGCCAATATGACAGTCTGGCCGAGGTTCACCATGGTCGCCATGCCCAGGCTTCCAACCATCGGCTGGGCTGCGCTCTGGACCTCAATGATTTCAATTTCCCCGGAGTAGTAGATGGCACCCCTAACCCCATCAGCCGCTCCCTGCGCCAGTATAACCGCGATGCCATGCACCGCTTAGACGCTCGCAATCTTCCGGCCTGGGTTTACCACGCGGCCAAGCAGATCGGTTACCGGCTCCCCCAAGAGTGGTATTACTTCGGCTATCACACGGATTGGCCTCATTTTGACTGTGGCACCAAATAAACGCCCGCTGGCGGATTTTTTGGAGGGATTACGGACTGCTCCGGATCTTCAGGAGATCACCAGCTATTACCATTATCTGCCTTCTCACCCGGCGGATTACTCGGGGCCGGAAGCCGTCTTACTCCCACCTCTCCGGATAGCGCTACAGCGGCAGGGCCTGGACCGCCTCTACCGCCACCAATTGGAAGCCCTGGCTGCATTGCAGTCAGGAAAGCAAATCCTGGTGGCCACTCCGACTGCCAGTGGCAAGACCCTGATCTATAATCTGCCGGTGATCAACACCCTACTGTTGGATCCCCAGGCCCATGCCCTGTACCTGTTCCCCCTCAAGGCCCTGGAGCAGGACCAGTTAAAGGCCCTGGAAGAATTGGCCGCCGCCCTACCCGGCCCAGCCCTAACCGCGGCGATTTATGACGGTGATACCCCGGTCGATGTCCGCAAACAGCTCCGGGCCCGGCCCCCTCAGGTCTTGATCAGCAACCCGGATATGCTGCATATGGGCCTGTTGCCCAATCATCAATCCTGGACCGCGTTTTTCTCCCGGCTGCGGTTTGTGGTGATCGATGAAGTCCATACCTACAAAGGCATCATGGGCAGTCACGTGGCCCAAGTATTGCGGCGGCTGCAGCGGGTTTGCCGGCATCATGGGTCTTCACCCCAATTTATTCTGTCCTCGGCGACGATTGCCAACCCGGAGGTTTTAGCCTGTCAGTTGATCGGCCGGGAAGTGACCGTCATTGCCACCAACGGCGCCCCCCAGGCCGGGCGCCATTTTTTGTTTCTCAATCCCACCCTTAGCGCCGCGCAAACTACCGCCCGCCTGTTTGTTCAGGCCCTACGGCACGGTCTGGCGACCATCTGCTTTACCCAGGCCCGCAAGCTTACGGAACTTTTACACCTCTGGGCCTTGCGTCTGGCCCCGGAGCTGAAACACCGCATCAGTTCCTATCGGGCCGGGTTTCTTCCCGAAGAGCGCCGGGAGATTGAACAGCAACTGGTCAGCGGTCGCATACAGGGGGTGATCTCGACCAGCGCCCTGGAAATGGGTATTGATATCGGCGGCTTGGACGTTTGCCTGTTGGTGGGTTACCCCGGCACCATGGTGACTACCTGGCAGCGCAGCGGCCGGGTGGGCCGTCTGGGCCGGGATTCCCTGGTGATCCTGGTCGCCCAGCCCGATGCCCTGGATCAATATTTTATCAAACATCCAGAAGAGTTTTTCTCCCGGCCGCTGGAGGCGGCGGTCCTGGATCCCCATAATCCGGTAGTGGTCAAAGCGCATCTCCCGGCCGCGGCCCAGGAACTGCCCCTGGACCTGAGCCAGGAACAGGCCTTTACTCCCTCCCGGGTGCGGGGACTGGTGGCCGAACTGGAGCGCCAAAACCAGTTGTTACGCAGTGCTACCAGGGAAGTCTATTATGCCCGGCAGCGCTTCCCGCAGAAGCACATTAATATCCGGGGCGTGGGCAACAGTTTTGCCATCTTTAAGGTTGGCAGCCGCAAGGCCATCGGCACCATTGACGGCCATCGGGCGCTCAAGGAATGTCATCCGGGCGCGGTCTATCTGCATAAGGCCAATTCCTTTCTGGTAGAACGGTTGGATCTGGAACGGCGCAACGTTTGGGTCAACCGGGTGGAAGCCACTTATTTCACCAGGATTCAGACCGACAAGGAAACGGAGATTTTAGAGGTCACGGCGAGCCGCCCAGTACGCAACTTCATGGTCAAGACCGGTCACCTCAAGGTTACCGAACGCATATTGGCTTATGAAAAACGCCGTCTGCACGGCCAGGAATTGCTGAGTATCATATCCCTGGACTTACCTCCGCAGATCTTTGAAACGGTGGGGATGTGGTTTGAGATCGAAGATCCGATAAAGGCCGCCATTTACCAGCAAGGGCTGCACTTTATGGGTGGCATCCATGCCCTGGAACACGCCCTGATCAGCATGTTTCCGTTGTTTGCCCTGGCCGACCGCAACGACATCGGCGGCATTTCCCACCCCTTCCATCCTCAGGTCGGCAAGGCCGCGGTGTTTATCTATGACGGTTATCCGGGCGGCGTGGGCCTGGCCTCCCGAGCCTATGAGATGGCCGAGCCGCTGCTCCACAAGACCCGGGAACTGATCGCCGCCTGTCCCTGCGAGGATGGCTGCCCGTCCTGTATCCATTCCCCGAAATGCGGTTCCGGCAACAAACCCTTAGACAAGGCCGCGGCCCTGCAGATCGCCGAATTCATGCTGGGACTGAAAGCCCTGCCAGCCCCCAAAATACCCTTGCCGCGGGTGGCAGAGGTCAGTGCCGCCGCGATCAGTGCCGCCGCGGCGGATTCCCTGCCCTGGAAATCACCGCGTCGTATCGGCTTCCTGGACCTGGAAACCCAACTTTCGGCTAAAGAAGTTGGCGGCTGGAACCGATGTCATAAAATGAGAGTCTCGGTGGCGGTGTTGGCCCAAACTGATCGGCCAGAGCCCGAAGTCTATTTAGAGCCCGATATTGATAAGCTCTGCCAGCGTCTGCGGGAGCTGGAGCTGGTGGTCGGCTTTAACCTCAAACGCTTTGACTATCAGGTTCTGCAACCTTACACCACGGTTGATTTAGGCGCGCTTCCCACTCTGGATATCCATGAGGATATTTATCAGATTCTGGGTTCCCGGCTCTCACTGGGCCATTTGGCCCAAAAAACCTTGGGGGAATCAAAAAGTGGCGATGGGCTACTAGCACTGCAACTTTTTAAGGAAGGTCGGCTGGCGGAACTAACCGCCTATTGTCAACAAGATGTGCAGATTACCCGCCGTCTGTTCGAGTTCGGGGTGCGCCAGGGCCATCTGATCTACCAACATCGCCAGGGGGCCTTGGTCCGGATCCCGGTGGATTGGACCGAGGCGCGGTTTTTTCCGTTGAGCTGATTGCGGTCCAGGCGTAAACTACGGCGTATCATGACATAATTATTTGATTTACTTATTAATTATGGCAAGATGCCTCACCTGCCACGGAGGTCTCCTGCCCGTAACGATAGTTGGCAGAGAATTAGTAACGAAATTTTCTTTGCCATTTTGAGCCTAATGTTCTATAAATTCAAGGTGCTAGAAAAACATCGAAAGAAAGGAAGCGCTGCGATGCCAAAAAAAATTGTTTTTGCCCTGCTGGTAGCCCTAGTTAGCCTTTATGGTCTGGCCATCCCTGGGGCGATGGCGGAGGTTAAGGTGGGCGACACCTTAGGAAACCTGCAATTCAGTAAACCCCTGACCCCCGAAGATCAGAAGTATCTAGGTTTAGCTCAGGATGCGACCTTCACTCTGAAAGAAGTAAATGCTCCTTATGTCCTATTGGAGGCCTTCGGGACCAACTGTTCGCATTGCTTGGCTCAGGCCCCGAAAATGAACAATCTCTATAACTTAATGGCCCAAAATCCCAAACTGGCAGGCAAAGTAAAGTTTATTGCGGTGGGGGGCGGCGATAATCAGTTTGGCGTCACCATGTGGCGTAAACAGCTTAAGATTCCCTTCCCGGTGTTGCCCGACCAAGACACCAGTCTTACCAAAAAGTTGAATATCCCCGGCACGCCCACCAGCATGCTGCTGGATAAATCGGGCAAAGTTCTGTGGGTCCACATCGGTGCCTTTGATAGTGCGGAGACCGCCTTATCTGAAATCAATTCTGCGATAAAATAGCTAAATCTGGTGTGGGCGACCGGGGCGGTAGCCCACCCATTTCTTTTCTATCCTAAGGTTTTCATTATTTTTAGCGGAAAACTGCAACGGGTATTGAAACCTAATGGAATTTAATTCTATCTTAATTGCCACGGATTTTTCAGATTGTTCCGGAGCTGCCTTCCAGGCCGCCCAAACCTTGGCGAGCCGCTTTGAATCGAAGCTGATCCTCCTGCACGTTATCGATCAGAACTTTATCGGCAAACTGGTCCGTCACCTGGGCAAGAAGCCGGAGACCATCCTTAAAAAGCTTCGTAGTCAGGCGGAACAGGAAATCGTGGATTTTCTGCAAAAGTGGAATGCCAAGGGGCTGCAGGTAGATACCATGATTGCGGTGGGATTCCCTTTTCAGGAGGTTGCTGTCAAGGCGCGGGATCTGGCCGTCGATTTGGTGGTCATGGGCGGGTATGGACGCCGGGGGCGGCAACAGATTGACGAGGTTTTTTTTGGTTCTACCGCCGAAAAGGTGGTACGGCTGTTGCCCTGTCCGGTATTGTGCATCCCCCAGACCCCGGAGCAGACTTTATAACGGAAAATCGGCCTGAATTTTGAAGATTTGCCGGGCCGGTAGGCTATAGATCTCCTTGATCCCGGTCTGGGCGGAGATTTCTGTTAAAATCTGTTCAATCCTCTCGGTAGAAGGGGCAATTAGCGTAAACCAGATATTGTACCGGTGCCGCCGCAGATAATTATGGGTGACCCCGGCATAGCGGTTCACTACCTGAACGAACTGCTCCATCTGGGCCTCCGGGACCTCGGCGGTGCACAGGGTGCTGGTGTAGCCCAGTTTCCGGGAATTAAAATTGGCCCCAATGCGCCGGATAATCCCCTGATCGTGTAGCCGCTGCACCCGCGCCAGGACCTCGGTCTCGGACAGCCCTAATCTTTGCCCGACTTCGGCATAAGGCCGGGAGACGATAGGAAAATGTACCTGAATCTCGTTTAAAATCGCCCGGTCCAGATCATCCAGGGCCTCAGTTCCCGGTTCATTATTCTTCTGGTTCATAGGCACACAACGGGTCCTCACCCAACACATCGCCGGTCAGGGCATAGGCCCGGGCCCGGCAGCCACCGCAGACCCGGCGATATTCGCAGCGGCCACATTTGCCATGGTAATCATTGACCGCCCGCAGGGCCTGGAACAATGGCGAATGGGCGTAGATCTCGGGGAACGGCGTCTGCCGGAGATCCCCGGCCAACAGCTCTAAATAACCGCAGGGTTGGACCTCCCCCCGGTAAGAGACAAAGGCAAACCCCTGCCCCCCTAAACAGCCTCGGGTCAGGGCCTCCATGCCGTGGCTGGTCACGGAAATTTTCTCCCCCCGGGCCGCGGCTTCCTGCCGCCAGAGGCGATAGTATTGGGGCGCACAGGTCGGCTTGAGGTGCAGCCGTCCTTCCCGCTGCCGGTCCAGCAGCCAGTGCAGGGTGGCTTCGTATTCCTCCGGGGACAGCAATTGGTCCCTGATCTCCTGGCCGCGGCCGGTAGGCACCAACACAAAGACATGGTGGGCCGCAGCCTCCAGCCTCTGAGCCAACTCATAGATGGCCGGAAGCTCCAGGCGATTGGCGCGGGTAATGGTGGTATTGATCTGAAAGGGCAACCCGGCTTCCCGGCAGGCGGCGATACCGCTTAAGGCCCCATCAAAGGCCCCAGTTACCTGGCGCAATTGGTCATGGCTGGCGGCTTCGGCCCCGTCAATGGAGATGCTCACCCGCTGCACTCCGGCCTCCAGCAGACGGGCGGCGATCTCGGGAGTCAGCAGGGTACCGTTGGTCGCCGCCACCATCCTGAGTCCCAGACCCGTACCATAGGCCGCCAGCTCCAACAGGTCTTCCCGCAGCAGCGGCTCGCCCCCGGTCAGAATAACCACCACCTGGCCCATGCCGGCCAGATCATCCAGGAGCGCCCTACCCTCTTCGGTGGTCAACTCCCCCGGATACGGCCCTAACCCGGCCGCGGCCCGGCAATGCGCGCAGGCCAGATTACAACGCCGGGTGATCTCCCAGGCCAGCAGGCGCAGGGGAGGAATTTTTATAGACGGCTTCTTCGACGAGTTCATTTTTTAGTAATTAATATGGTGGCACAGGTTTTTAATCTGTGCTTTAAATATGCTTCTCATGCAACCAGGGATAGTCTTCCGGGCTCTTAGCCAGCCCGCCCTTCACCGGGTTGTTTCTGATATAGTTCCATTTTTCCAGGAATTCCGCCTCATCCCGGACAATGCGGTCATAGCGTTCCTCCTGCCACAACGGGCCTTGAGTTCCTCTGAGCTGGTTGATGCGGCGGGCGCTATGGCGCTTGATACTGTGGAGAATCTCAGCCAGATCAAAGACTCCCCCCTCTGGGCGGGGCAAAGGTTGGGCCAGAACATGGACATGGTCAGGCATGACCACCGCGACCAGCAGGTTCCATTTCAACCCATCCCAATGGTGCAGGGTGGTCAGAGTAATCTGGCGCTCTTCTTGACCGAGGGTCAGGCCTGGCTTACATCTCCAGGTGATGAAATAGATACTCCCAAGCTGTTGCCAATGAGGGAGGCATCTCCTGGTAATTTGAAAGGTGTGCACAGGTTGAAAACCTGTGCCACCAGGTTTTGTTGATATCTGACCCCGTGTAGCCAGCTTTTGTGACCTTTTGCCCTGTCCTATCAGCTTTTCTGATTTCTTATCTTTAGATGGCAAGTGCCAGACCTTTCAGTTTGCTCTAATTGCTAGATAGTAATATCCATAATTAGCACAGGTTGAAAACTTGTGCCACTGGCTCTAAAAAAATCCATAAACTTGGTGGCACAGGTTTTTAACCTGTGCAAGTACAAAAAACTAATTAAAATTCTACTTTGCTAATATTTGGGCTACATCTTTAGCAAAATAGGTCAGAATCATATCCGCCCCGGCCCTTTTAATGGCGATCAGGGACTCCAGCATCACTGCCTGTTCATCCACCCAGCCCTGTTGGGCCGCGGCCTTGATCATGGCATATTCGCCGCTCACCTGGTAGGCGGCCAGGGGCAGGTCAATTTCAGGGCGTAAGCGGGCCAGAATGTCCAGATATGGCAATGCCGGTTTGACCATAATGATATCCGCCCCCTCTTCCACGTCCAGGGTGGCCTCGCGGATGGCCTCCAGGGCATTGGCCGGATCCATCTGGTAGGAGCGCCGATCGCCGAATTGGGGCGCGGATTCGGCCGCGTCCCGGAACGGGCCGTAGAAACTGGAGGCATATTTGACCGCGTAGGACAGAATGGGTATCATCTCAAAGCCCCGCTCGTCCAGGGCCTCGCGGATGGCCAGCACCCTGCCATCCATCATGTCGGAGGGCGCCACCATATCGGCCCCGGCCTCGGCATGGGACAGCGCTACTTGAGCCAGCAATTCCAGGGTGGCGTCGTTGTCTACCTCCCCATCACGCACAAAGCCACAATGGCCGTGGCTGGTATAACTACAGAGGCAGACATCGGTAATTACCAAAATCTCAGGCACTTGCTTCTTGAGCTGGCGGATGGCCTGCTGCACGGTGCCCTGGCGGGCCGCGGCCTCGCTACCCAATTCGTCCTTCTTTTTCGGCAGCCCAAAGAGCAGCACCGCGGGAATGCCCAATTGCTGGACCTCCTGAACTTCCGGAACCAATTGGTCAACCGAATACCGGCAGACTCCCGGCATCGACGGCACCGGCTCCTTGACGGCCTTGCCCGGCACCACAAACATCGGATAGATCAGATCATCGGTCCTTAAGTAGGTCTCCCGCACCAGTCGACGGAAATTCTCCCGCCGCCGCAACCTCCGCGGACGATAGGGCAGTTCCATGGCAACGTGCTCCTCAATAATCAAGTTTTCTAAACTGGGCTGGCTCTTTGTTACTCCAGAAACCCCTGTCTGTCAAGAGAGACATATACTAGCCCTCCAAAGGCATGTATATAGTGACAACATAAAATTAATCATAATTGATGGGGCCGCAGCCCTCAATTTAAAAAAAATCCTTGACAAACAAAAAAGAAATCACTATATTTTAATTGACCCCAGGAAGCTATCGGCACTGATGGAGAGGGTGAGCATCCTGAGTAGGTCTGAGAGAGTTGCCGATCTTTGAATCACCGTGGGGAAGAGCTGGTTCCGGAAGGAGCTGGCCGGGTTGGTCCCCCGCGGTGAGGATTAAATCAGTAGCTGTCACCAGATTTAAAAGGCAACTGTTCATAAGCCGTCAGCAACGGCAATGGTTACCTGGGGTCAACCGAATGAGGGCCGGACTTCCGGCCTTTTTATTTTTTGGTAAACTTGCTTTTTTTTGGATAGAGAAATTTCTCCCCATGACTTACGTCAGACTCCGAACTCTGGCTAATCGTTTCGAAGCCGATCTGTTGACCCGGGCCTTGGATCAGGCCGGCGTCAATTACTTTCTACGGACCTATGAAGATACGGCCTATGATGGTCTGTTTACCGCGCGGGAGGGTTGGGGGGCGATCTGGGTGGCCGAGGACGACCAGAAATGGGCGTCAGGTATTATCGCTCAATTTGAACAGGCCTATGGCGCAGATTGGGGGTCGGACTGAGCCCTGCTAACCAGATCGGCAGCCAGTAACCAAGTGGCCGTCAATTCTCTCCATCCCGGACCCGAGGAGGACTTAATGGATGTCTTGGCTATCTCCGGCTCGGCCCGCGCCAAGGGTAATACCCAATATCTTTTGGAGCACGCCCTTAATGTGCTGCAGCAACACGGCCTATCAACCGAGCTGATATCCCTCCACAATAAAAATATCCTGCCCTGCACGGCCTGTCTTAAGTGTGTCGAAGACAAGAATAATTGTATCTTGCCGGACGACTTCATGCCGATCTATGAACGTATGGCTCAGGCCCGGGCTATTCTGATCGGCTCGCCGGTCTACTTTGGCTCGGCCTCCCCCAATATTATGGCCCTGTTAGATCGGGCCGGCTATCTGGCCCGGATGGGCGATAATATCTTTTACCGGAAGATCGGCGCGCCGCTGGCCGTGGCTCGCCGGGCCGGAGTCAATTTTACCTATGCCCAACTGATGTTTTTCTTTTCGATTATGGGCATGGTGGTGCCGGGGTCCAGTTATTGGCCCATAGCTTATGGGCATCAGCCGGGCGAGGTGGCACAGGATGACGAGGGTCTTAAAACCATCACCGATCTGGCTGAGAACATCGCCTGGCTGTTACAGAAACTCAGTTAGGTTTGGTTCAAAAACTCCGCGCACCTGGTGGCAGGGATTGGGGGAGGAGGATGTAAATTTTAACATAATGAAATCATATAATATTTTCACCCCCACCCTGACCCTCCCCCCTCAAGGGGGAGGGGATTTTGGTTTCCGGATGAAAACTAGTTAGTTTTTTTGCATTAAACCTCCCCGCCCCTGGGGGGAGGGGATTGAGGGGAGGGGGAGGGAAAGCCGGGTTTCCGGATGAAAACTAGTTAGTTTTTTTGCATTAGACCTCCCCGCCCCTGGGGGGAGGGGATTGAGGGGAGGGGGAAATAAAACTGGGTTTCCGGATGAAAACTAATTACTTAACTTTTGAACATCACTAAGGCGGGTCAAATTTTAAAAGCCCAGGGTCTTTAAACAGCCCTGACAGGCGGGCGGCCAGGGATAATGAGGTTCTGAGCGGGATGCCGAGGGACTGCCGGGGCGTGGCCGAGTGGCTACCGTACCATGCTGCACCAAATCGGTCAGCAAGGAATGCATCCGGCCCACTCGGTTGCGGAAATAGCCAGTAAATTTTCGGTAGGCTGGCTGACCGCAATGATCTAAAAAACCTCCGGTCTGAATATTGCCGTAAAAATAATTGTGTGTCGGCACTGTCCGGCCCAAAAATTGCCGGGTAAAACCGCCTTGGACCGGCAAACCCAGATTAACGCAGGGGCAAAAGTCCCCGCAGGCGGTAACAAAGGCATTTTTCAGGGGATTGGCGTCACAGACCAGCAGATCGACCGTCGGCCGCAAGGGGAAATTACGGAAGGGCAAACCCAGCTCTCGGGCCTTTTGCTCGGCTTGCTGCAAAATGGCCTCAACCTTCGGATCCAAAGCTCCACTCGACACCACGGCCAGGGGTTCCATCTCCGGCACCGGAATAAAATCCAGATTGGTGGCATTAACCCGGTCCACCCCCAGGGACGCGGCCAATTTGATAAATTCCGGTAACTCGGCCAGGTTGGGCCGCATTTTCATGAATAGTAACACTACTTCCGGACGTCGGGTCCCAATCTCTTGCTTGCGGGCGCATAACGCGGCGATCTGATGGATCAGGCGGTTGAAATCGGCCCCCGGGCGGAGTTTCTCATAGGTGGCAGCTTGGGCACCATCCACCGAAATGGCCACCATATCAAGATGTTCCAGCACTTGGGAGTGCACGGCCTCGGTCAGCCCCAGGCCGTTGGTAGTCAGGCTCACCTTGCACCCCTGGCCCCGTGCCACTTTAGCCATGTCCCAGAACCGGGGATGCACCAGGGGCTCTCCCCAACCGCTCAGATGGATCTGTTTAAATCGGGCTAGAGTAGGAAGAAGAAGTTCAAAATTCTCCCAGCTTAAGTCTTGGCTCTGCCACTGATCCGGATAGGCCGACCGGGGGCACATCCGACAACCGGGAAGATTGCAGCGGGTGGTGACCTCTACCTGCAGGTAATCCAGGTGCAACGGTTGCCGGCCTACCAGACCCTGCCAGAACTCCCGGAACCAGTTTCTCATAGCGCCTTAGGACGATGAGCCATAGCACTGCCCCTAATATAGTTTTCTGTTTTTGGTTTTCTGTTTTCTGTTGAAATACTTAATCTAATTAATGTGTTAAGTGATGAGTTGGCTGCGTTTGAATGAAAACTTGGTATAAATTCAAGCCTTAAAGACTTGCCGTCAATCTTTCTTACAGGAGTCATGGGTATGACAAGGTGGCTGATCGCAGCGTTCCTGTCGGCCGCAGCAAGTTTTCCCGGTTGGTCGAGCCTTATTTCTTAGGATTGGCGCCGGGGCCGAAACCACCCGAACCAAGGTTCCCAGCCCGCAGGCCGGACACAGGATATCCTCCCCCAAGTCTCCGGGAAGCAACAACATATCGCGTTTCGCCCCGCAATGCGGACAGATAAAGTCATAAATTGGCATAGCTTATACCGTTTTCTGTTTTTAGTTTTCGGTTTTCTGTTGAAATGCTTAAGCTAATCAATGCGTTAAGTGATGAGTTTTCTGCATTTGAATAAGAACTTGGTATTATTCTCCAATAAACTCGGGTGGCCGTTTCTGCAAAAATGCCTGTTGACCCTCCAGGAAATCTTTACTATGATAAACCTTTTCGCGCAACCCCTGGATACGCTCAAAAGTCTCCGGGCTCAAGGGCAGGGCGTTGCCCAGGAGTCGGAGTTGCTCTTTGATCACCGAAATACTTAACGGCGAATTTCGGGTTATCCCTTGGGCCATCCTATAAGTAAAGCTTTCCAAGTCCGCCGCCGGTACCAAATGATTCAGAAGACCTACTGCCAGGGCGCGTTGCGCCGTTATCGGCTGGGCCGTGAAAAACATCTCCTTGACCAGCGCCATGCCGACCATGTTGATGAAATGCAGGATGCCGCCCGGGTTATACGGCACGCCGATTTTGGCCGGAGTGATGGCAAAACTGGTGGTGTCTGTCCCGATCAGTATATCACAGACCAGGGCTAGTTCGCAGGCCCCGCCCCAAACACTACCCTCGATCATGGCGATCACCGGGGCGGGAGAATGTTGAATGGCCCGGATAAGCCGCTCAATATGGCCATAATACGGCAGCGGATCCTCCCCGGGCTGGGGAAATTCGGTGATATCGGCCCCTGCCGACCAGACCTGGGCCCCGGCCGGGGCGCGCAAAATCACCACCCGCGCTTTGTGGTTTCTAAATCTGGCGAAGGCGGCGATCACCTCAGTGACCAAAGCTTTACTCAGGGCATTGCGTTTCGCCGGATTATTGAGAGTAATAGTAGCAATATGTTCCTGCACCTCAGTTAAAATCAGCGTCATTGTCCTCCCCTACCCTGACAGTGGATTAAACTATTCTCAACCACCACTGATATAAAACATTTTCGGCATGATGCGCAACAAACTTATGGCCATGGTTGACTAATCCAGGAGAGAAAAGCTGAGGGGTTGATTTTGGAGGGCAACTATGACGTTGGGGGGTGTTGGTCCCCATTCCTAAAAGTAATAAATGCCTTAGGTAGAGTTGGAGAAGATGAAATTAAATTAGCAGAGGGCCGACCGGGAGGCCGGCCCTGATTTTTTATTGAGGCTTTTCAAGTTCGTAGGGCCATTGCACGACGCCGCCGTCCATGAACTTGACATCTTTAAATCCCAGTCCTTCCAGGATCTTGATGGCCTCATAACCCCTCAGACTTAGCTTGCAGAAGGGAATGATGGTCTTGTCCTTGGGAAATTCCGGGGCCTTTTCCCGTAAACGGCCCAAGGGCATAAAAAAGGTATTGGGATTTTTGAGACGGATTTCATTGAATTCCTGTGGAGTCCGGACATCCAGCAGCATAAAATCTTTGCCCTGCTCAGTCATTTCCTGGACGGCCATCGGGGTAACCGAAGGTGCCCGCCCCTCCAGTTTGTTGAGCATGACATTGGCGGCCACCAAAAGGTTATCCAGGGCTGAGGAGAAAGGCGGCGAATAGGCCAGGTTGAGCTGCGACATCGTGTCCAGGGTCGCCCCCAGGGTTATGGCCGTGGCGGCCACATCTATGCGTTTGGAACCATCGCCCGGACCTACAACCTGCACTCCCAAAAGGCGACGAGTCTTGCGATCCGCCACCATTTTGAGGCCGACCACCCCGCTCTGGGGATAATAATGAGCATGATCCGGACCGGGAACCAGGGCGGTCTCGACATCAAAACCCAGCTCGCGGGCTACGGATTCTTTCAGACCGGCGGCGCCGACGCTGAAGTCAAAAACCTTGGCGATCGACGTGCCGACAAAACCCTTGAAGGTCTCCTGCCCGCCGGTAAGATTAGTACCGATGATCCGGCCATGAATATTGGCCAACTGGCCGGAAGACACAAAGGCCGGTTTGCCGGTCAGCAGATGCTTGCTTTCGATGCAGTCACCACCGGCGTAAATATCCGGATCCGAGGTCCGCAGGTAGTCATCCACTTTGATGGCGCCGGTTTGCCCCAACTCCAGTCCGGCCTGCTTGGCCAATTCCACATTCGGCCGCACGCCGATGGCGATCAGGACTAAGTCAGCGTCATACTCGCCTTTATCAGTGACCACCTTTTTGACTTTGCCTTCTGAATTACCAAGAAAACGCGCTGCCCGTTCTTGGGTGCGCACCGCCACGCCCTTCTCTGTTAAATGACGGGTTAATAAGGCGGCGATTTCAAAATCCAAGAGATTCGGGGCGACGAAATCCAGGGCTTCGACCAGAGTCACGTCGATGCCGCGATGGACCAGGGCTTCGGTCACTTCCAGACCGATCCAGCCCGCCCCGATCAGCACCGCGTTTTTAACCTGATCCCGTTCAATCGCCTCCCGGATGTCCAGGGCATGTTTAGGGGTCTGCAAAGGAAAGATATTGCCCAGGTCGATGCCTTCAATCGGCGGTCGTACCGGCCGGGCTCCGGTAGCTAGCACCAACCGGTCATAAGGGACGGTTTCCATCTCACCGGTTTTGACATCGGTCACTTGGACCTGTTTTGAGCCGCGATCAATAGCCGTCACCCGTTTGCCGGTGCGCAGGTCAAATCCTTTGACGTTTTTAAAAAAACCGGCATCTCGGACCACTCCTACCGGGGTGGCCAAGAGCTCCTTAATATCGGGAATAGCTCCGGAAATAAAAAAAGGTAGGCCACAGCCGGCATAGGACACAAAATCGCCCTGCTCAAATAGAGTAATGTCGGCCGAGGGGTCACAGCGCCGGGCCCGAGCCGCGGCCTTGGGTCCTGCCGCCACCCCGCCTACCACCACGATTTTCATGGGACTCGCCATTACAAGCCCTCCCTTTCTACTTAGAACCGCAATTTTCGGGAAGGGAGAAGGCTATTGGGGAAATTGGGGGCCAGATAACACTCGGCCCCTTCCCTTTTAGCCCCCTCCTGGACTTTGTCTTTAGCCAAGATTGAGCGATTGTTTTGTATTAATATGCGTAGCCGCAGGCTTTGGACTGGTTTGATCCAGAGCCAAGGGATTTTTACATCCTGGGCCACCAAAAATTACGGCTAGCAACCGCCCAGATCACGTCTTTTCTTCCAACTCCCGCAGCCGCACCTGAATCTGCCGTAGCTGCTCTTCGATGCTACGGGCGGTTTCCCGGAGTTGGGCAATCTCTTCTTGCTGGGTCCGCGGTGCCGCCGGTGCCCTGGCCGGAGCAGGTCCGGTTCCCAAACCTGGTCCTGGTGTATAAGCTGGTTCAGTCGGCCAACTGCCTCGGCCCAGGCACCGGCCGCCGCCCCCCATACCGCGACCGCCTCCCAGACCTCGGCCACCACCCATGCCTCGCCCTGATCCCATACCAGGGGGGTTGGCCGCCGAACCGACATCTTGGGCGACGATGCGTCCGGCTTTAAAGGCTTCCAGAACTTCAGCCACCGTGCCTTCGACGTCCATGGCCACCTTGATGCCACTGGCGGCGAAGACCTGTAGGGCATTGGGACCGAGCCGTCCGGTAAGGACCACCTGAACGCCCTGATTAGTCACCCATTGACCTCCCTGAATCCCGGCACCGCCGATAGCATCACGCGCCGGGTTAGGATAGGCCTGATATTCCATGGTGTCTGGATCGGCCAGGATGAAGTAGTTACACCGGCCAAACCGGGGATCAACCCGGGAATCCAGGGTATTACCTTGGCTACTTACGCAAACTCGCATAATCTCTCTAAAAGAACCTCCTTCGGGTTAATAATTATGAGTACCGATGACCACTTTCTTCCCCGTCGTATCCTCAATCATCTTCTTGAGCTTATCGAGATCGATGGGACAGCCCGAGGTCTTGGTAGCCTTTACCAGACAGGTGCCGAAATGTAAAACATCAAAGTCCACCCCGTTCTGGTTACAGATATGCCGCACCAGGTTCAACTTGGGCATGGCCAAGCCGGGGCAGCCGCCGCAATCGCACATCGCTACTACTTCGATGTCATCTTTATAACGGGCAAACTCACCGTCTTTGCGTTGCATGGCCTTGAAACAGGTTATACATCCAATACACATTTTGTCTTTGATATTTTGGCAAGACATGATGGCAATACGTGACATGGTGTTTCCTCCTTTTTGATTAAGCGCACTAGCCAGTAAATTAACTGAGCGATTAGCCGGGAGCCAACCATCCAGCCACTTCTCGTGGACCCGGCTCCCTTTCCAGGCCCTTGATCCCTGCTTTTTCTAAGCCAAAGAATTAGTATACCTCACAATCTGATATTGGTCAAGGATTTAAAACGAACCTATGATCAATTGCCGATAGTTATTTTCCCGATAATTTTTTAGAATTATCATCGGCTAAATTAATTTCTGACCTTAAGTCTTAGTCCCGCTCGACCAGACTGGTTATCGTTTGGACCATTAGCATCGTCCTAAGCGCGACGCGGTAGGGTAAAGTAAAATGTCGTGCCCTGGCCGGCCTCGCTTTCGACCCAAATCTTCCCGCCGTGGGCCTCGATAATGGTTTTGACGGTAGCCAGACCCAGGCCAAAACCCCGCGACCGGTTATGGTCATTACCCCGATAAAAGACCTCGAAGAGATGCGACAGATCTTGAGAGGCAATCCCCGGCCCCTGATCCTGAACCCGGAACAGGATGTCCTCGGCGCGACCTTCCGCCATTAGGGAGACCACGGTTTGAGGTAGCGAATATTTAATGGCGTTTTCCAACAGGTTTTCCAACACGCGGCGGAAAAGCTGCGGGTCGGCTTCGATTACTAAGATCTCCGGAGGATATTCTGCCGTTAAGGTAATGCCCTGACGCTCTGCCAGGGGGGCCATCAGGGTTAATACCTCCTGACATTCCTTTTCAACCTGCAGGCTGCTCAGTAAAGGTTTGATTTCGTGTAATTGCAGGCGAGCAAATTCCAGGAAATTATTGATCAGGGTCTCCAGCCGTTGCATTTCCAAAACAATGCTTTCCAGATAGGTGACTTGTTGTGCCGAAATCGGCCCTACCTTGCCCTGGAGCATCCGGTTGGCCAAACCACCCATGGAGACTACCGGGGTCTTCAAATCATGGGCAAACATGGCGACCAGATTACGGCGTTCCTCCTCCTGCTTCTTTAAGGCGGTAATATCCCGGAAGGTCTCCACGCCCCCCAGCAACTCGCCCTGATCATTGCGCAGGGCGGCAGTACAGAGGGTAACCGGGATCTTCTGGCCCCAACGGTTTTCAATAACGGCCTCCCGCTCCAAAACGGTTTCCTGGGCCATGGCTTGCCGGAGCGGACAATTAGTCTGACAGAGATTGCTGCGTAGAATATCAGCACAAAATCTGCCCATCGCCTCAGAACGCTGATATCCGGTGAGCTCTGCCGCCCGGGGATTAAAATCCGTGATCCGCATCTGACTGTCCACGGTAAAGATTCCCAGCGGAATGCTCTGAATAATAAAATGGGCCCAGTCATAGGTTTCGGTTATGGTGTCGGTTTTATGCTCCGACATTTGAAGACCTTACCTTTCCTGGTTTAACAGCCGGCCCCATTCCGAGCCGGTGGTCAGAACGGGGCCTCGCCGTTAGCATTATTCTTCGGTCGCGGTTGCTTCGAGCTCAGCCAGACGTTTTTGAATAGCCTCTAACTGGCTCTGCAAGAACGACTGCTCGTCTTTGAGATCGGCCATTTCATCTTGGGGGGTGGGGTAATAGGGGGCCACGCCACCCCCGGCATAGCCGGGCCCCCAGGGATCAAAACCCCAGGGCGGACCCCAACCACCATAACGATAACCGCCGTAGGGTCTGGCGCCATAACCCCAGCCCGGGCCGTAGCCCCCACCGCGGCCGCGCCAGCCCATGCCTCTACCCCAGGAGCGGCCCCAACCGCACCAGCCATAGGTGCGGCCCAGGCCCAGGCCACAAGGGCCGCGCCCCCAACCGGTGCCTGGACCCCGGCCCCAAGGACCGGTACCATCATAGAACGGCATAACCTACCTCCATTAGTCTTTCGGGTTAAGACCGTAACGGTCTCAAGCCTGGTTATTTACAATGTGCTCCACATGCCCATTGACCAGGTTAGCGTTCCCGAGTCATGGCCGTGCCACATTTCGGACATTTCGTTTCAAAACAAGGCACTCCCAATTGATGCGAAACCTTCTCGCCGCAGGCCGGACAGACACAGAAGCCACCCGGTCCGGCTCCGAAACCGCCGGCCTGGCCGCCGCCGCGCCCCGGCCCGCCACCACGGCCTTGGCCCCCACCACGGCCTTGACCTTGACCTTTACCATTAGGCATCATCCACCTCCTTATCCAGGCCGCCAGTCGGGGATCTTGTTCCCACCAGTGGCCCTGCAGAAAACTTTGCAAGACCGAGTAGACCTCGCCCCGCACCCAGGGTATCCCGGCGATACCCCAGTGCCGCACATAACCCAGGAGCCAGTCTTCGATGGCCCCGCAAATTAACACCCGCACGCCTTGCTGGTGCAACTGCCGGACCCGTTCGGCTCCACCCTCTGGTCCCCAATGGAGCACCTGGAGATCATAATGACCACACGGCGACACCGTAAACACCCAGCCTTCCTGGGCGTGATCGAACCGCGGGGCTACCCGGCCCCGGAATACCGGGATGGCGACTTTTAGAAAACGCTCCACACTGGTTATTGCATTGCAAATTCAAGACCAACAATCTGATTAATTTAACTTATTGAAAATTATTGATATTATAAATTTTGCTATTTTTTCAAATTTTTTTTATTTCAATATAGAATATACATATTTCACTATGAATTATTTCGGCAACTGGCGGCGGCGACGGCGAGGCCCCGGGGTCGCCTCCACCAGACCGTATTTCTTCAGCTTGCGCCACAGGGTGGAGGGGGCGATACCCAGAGCCTGGGCGGTCAGCCCCCGCTTTCCCTGATATTGCGCTAAAGTGTCGGCAATCAGCCAGGCTTCCTGGGCCGCTAAAGTCGCGGCCGCGGCCCCGGACGGACTGGATGGGCTCGCCACCTCGCCTAATTCCTCAGGCAAATCACGCAATTCCAGATATTCCCTTCGACACAGCACCACCCCATGTTCAATAACATTCTCTAGTTCCCGGACATTGCCCGGAAAATCATAGCGTAAGAGCCGTTCCAGGACCTCGGAAGTAGCCCCCAGCAGCCGTTTGTTTTTCAAGGCGCAGTGTTTACGGATAAAATAGTCCACCAGCAGGGGGATATCCTGGCGTCGGTCCCGGAGCGGCGGCAGCCGCAGCCGCACCACATTGAGGCGATAATACAGATCCGGGCGGAAACGTCCGTAGCGCACCTCGTCCTTTAGGACCTTATTGGTGGCCGCGACGATCCGCACCTCGGCCCGGACCGGATTATTGCTGCCCAAAGGCACATATTCCTTGTCATCCAGCACCCGCAAAAGTTTGACCTGCATGGCCGGCGACAGTTCGCCGACCTCATCCAGCAGCAAGGTGCCGCCCTGGGCCGCGGCAAAGCGCCCCGGTTTATCGCGTTTGGCATCGGTAAAGGCGCCCTTGACATACCCGAAAAGCTCGGATTCCAGCAAGGGATCGGGCAAGGCGCTGCAGTTGACCACGACATAAGGCCCATCTTTACGGTTACTTAGCTCATGCAAGGCCCGGGACACCAGATTCTTGCCGGTGCCCGATTCCCCTTCCAGCAGGACGGTGGCGTCGCTGGGGGCGAGATCGGGCAAAACGGCCAGAATATCCTGCATAGCCGGACTCTTGGCGAGAATATCCCGAATGGTATATTGTTTGGTCAGCTCTTTACGCAGCGATTCCAGGGCCGACAGGTCGCGGAAGGTCTCGACCCCGCCGATCACCTGACCATGCTGATCTTTGAGCACCGTGGTACAGATTTTTAAGGGCACTCGGCGGCCCTGGCTGTCCAGGATGTTGACATCCACCTCTAACCGGGCCCGGCCGCTGTCGATGCTCTCTTCCAGCGGACAGCGCTGCTGACAGACATTGGCCCGCAACACTTCATAACATTTCTGGCCCAGGGCCTCTTGGCGGGAGATGCCGGTAATCTCCTCCGCCGCGGCATTGAAAGTCAGGATCGTAAAGTCCTTATCTACCGTAAAAACCCCCTCGGCCAGACTATCCAGAATTAATTCGGTTATCTGCGGAGAAGGAGAACCACTGGCCGCCATCACTTCCTCCTGGTCCCCGGCCGCGAACTACCGGGGCTAGATAATTTACAAGTCGGCTTAAGATTATTTATTAATTCAGCTTATCATTTATTTTATCTCAACAAAAAATTATAGCCAAGGGTTATTTCAATTTGAAATATCTATTCTGTTTCACATCGAACAATGACTCCGGCTGGAGGAAGTTCGGTAGTTGATTTATTTTTTGATAATCTTTACAATAAATAGGCTTTTGGCAAGGTGGTCGGATTCAAAAAAACCCCGATATTACATGGTTCCCGTCGGTGCCGATGTCCACTGCAGTCTCGGGGTCAATGAATTAAGAAAATTTTGTCAGAGGCTAGCATAATACGGCATATAGTACTGCCTGCTCTGGGAGTTCGACATTATGGCCCGCATTCGCACTCGCTTTTCCCCCAGCCCCACCGGCTTTTTCCACCTGGGTGGGGCGCGCACCGCCCTGTTTAACTGGCTCTTTGCCCGGCACCATCAAGGGGTCTTCGTGCTGCGCATTGAAGACACCGATGTGGCCCGTTCGGAAACCCGCTATGAGGAAGACATCCTGGACAGCCTGCGCTGGTTGGGTCTGGACTGGGATGAGGGCCCCTATCATCAATGCGCCCGTCTTAGAATCTACCATGATTTCATTGAGCGCTTATTAGACACGGGGGCTGCTTATTATTGCGACTGTCCTCCGGAGCGGTTGGAGGAGAAACGTAAGGCCGCCCTGGCCCGCGGTGAAAATCCGCGCTATGACGGCCATTGTCGGGACCGGCACCTGGGCCCGGGGCCGAATACCGCGGTGCGTTTCCGCTCGCCGCCGGCCGGCACCACTCAGTGGAACGACCTGAGCAAGGGACCGATTGCCTTTGACAATCAGGAGCTGGATGATTTGGTACTGCTGCGGGCCGATGGGGTTCCGACCTATAATTTTGCCGTGGTGGTCGATGATCTGAGCATGGAGATTACCCATGTGATCCGCGGCGACGACCATATTCCCAACACCCCCCGGCAGATTCTGCTTTATCGCGCCCTTGGGGCCACACCGCCGGAATTCGCCCACATTCCGATGATTTTAGGTCCAGATAAGGCCAAGCTCTCCAAGCGGCACGGGGCCTTGTCGGTATTGGCCTATCGGGACATGGGTTTTCTGCCCCCGGCCCTGGTCAATTTTCTGGCCCGGCTGGGCTGGTCGCATGGCGATCAGGAAATCTTTTCCACCGCCGAGTTGATAGAGTATTTTTCATTGGAGCAGGTCAGCAAATCCGCTGGGATTTTCAATGCCGACAAACTGCTATGGCTCAACGGCCATTATCTGCGGGAAAGTGCGGACCGGGATCTGGCCCTGGCCTTAAAAGACTTTCTGCCTCAGCAGGGCGTGGTAACCGATGATGTGGATTATCTCACCCGGGTAACCGCCACCCTGAAGCCCCGGGCCCATACCCTGGTGGAGATGGCCGAGATGGCCCGATTCTATTTTCATGATCCCCGGCCCTATGAGGAGAAGGCGGCCCAGAAATTTCTTACTCCCAGCAGTCGGCCGGGGCTGGCCGCGATCCGGGATAGATTAGCGGCCCTGCCGGAGCTCAAGGAAGAGGCCCTCAACCAGATCTTCTCCGAGGTGCAAAAGCAGTCCGGGCTCAAGATGGTGGTCCTGGCCCAGGCGGTCCGGGTGGCGCTAACCGGCAAGACGGCCAGCCCCGGACTTTTTGAAATCATGGATATTTTAGGCAAAGAGGAAGTGTTGCGGCGCTTGACGGCCGCGTTGGAGTCGGTTACCGACTAACTGGTGCCCATCCGGAAACCCATTGTTCTCCTCCCCTGGATGAGGATGGGTTAGAGATGGTGTGAAAAACATCTTATCATCTCAATATGTTGAAGTTTACACCACCTCCCCCCAACCCCCTCCCACCAGGGGCGGGGGAGTTTCTGGATGAAAGCTAACCGACTCTAGCGGTTGGCCATCGAACCTAACTAGGAGCGTTAACTCAGGGTTGAGGAGCAAAAATTGACCGCGGCCAAGATCAAAATCGGCATCAGCGCCTGTTTATTAGGGGAAAAAGTCAGATTCGACGGCCAACATAAGCTGGATCGCTTTATCACCGATACCTTAGGAAAATACCTGGAATTTGTTCCGGTGTGTCCCGAGGTCGAATGCGGGTTGGGGGTGCCGCGTGAACCTATGCGGTTGATTGGCGACCCGGAAGCGCCCCGGCTGGTGACAGTGCGCACTAAGGTAGATCTGACCGACCGGATGGTCGCCTGGTCCCAGAACAAGGTGCAGGAACTGGAAAGGCTGGAGCTGTGCGGCTTTATTTTCAAAAGCGATTCGCCCAGCAGCGGGATGGAGCGGGTTAAGGTCTATACTGATAAGGGCATCCCGGAAAAAAAGGGGGTGGGGCTTTTTGCCCGCCAATTTATGGACCATTTTCCGCTGCTGCCGGTCGAAGAAGAAGGACGTCTGCATGATCCGAAACTGCGGGAAAATTTTATTGAACGCCTGTTCACCCTAAAACGCTGGCGAGCGATGGCCGCGGATGCTCCCGGTCGGGGAAAATTGGTAGATTTTCATACCCAGCACAAGCTGTTGCTCCTGTCCCATAGCCCTTCACAATATCGGCTGATGGGGCAACTGGTGGCCCAGGCCAAGGAAC
>JAQVHY010000170.1 GCA_028695935.1 Desulfobacca sp. | reverse complement strand
GGCCCGGTTCGGGGTGGATGTGCCCCAGGTCAGGCAGGTTCAGGCCCGCTTAACGCCGCTGCGCCAGGATTTACTTGCCTTGGATGAGCTTACCTGGCAAGAGGGTCGGGTCAGCGGCCGGGAGAATTTTCAGTTTTTGATCGCCAGTTCGGATTTTAACTCGGATGTTACCACGTTTGCTGAGCAATTGACCACCTTCCTGGAGCAGGCCCGCCGTCGTCCGCGGCGCTCGGCTATTGTCCGATTAGGATTAATCGGCATTCCGCCGATCTTTAGCGATCTTTTTGAATACTTGCAAGGTCTGGGGGCGGAGGTGGTGCTTAACGAAATTCCCCGCCAGTTCAGCATGCCGGGCGCCGGGGATGATCTGGTCGAGCAGTATTTGGCCTATACCTATCCCTATGACGTATTTTCACGCATCAAAGACATTGCCGAGGCAATTAGGATCCGTTGTTTGGATGGCCTGATCCATTACACTCAGAATTTCTGTTTCCGGCAAACCCAGGATCTGCTGCTCCGGCAACGTCTAACGGTGCCGATCCTGACCATTGAAGGCGACCGGCCCAGCGCCTTGGACCACCGGACCCGCATGCGTTTGGAGGCGTTTGTTGATGTCCTGCGCCGCTAAAATATTAACCCGCGCCGCGTTTCTGGGCCTGGACTTTGGCAGCCGTTTTGTTAAGCTGGCCTATACTACCGATCTGGTTACTTTCGGTAAGCGTAAGTTAGATACCCTGACCTTTTATCGGGACTATTTTCGCCGGAACGCGAAGCGGGTCGAAATCGATTGGCCGCGCCTGGGGTTGGAACCCCCGGCTTACCTGGTCGCCACCGGTTATGGCAAGCAGCTGTTGCAGGCTTATTTCCCCACCATTACCGAAATCCGGGCGCATTTTCGGGGAGCGGGTTGGCAGACCGGACTCACTGATTTTATTTTACTGGAAATCGGCGGCCAGGATACCAAGGTGCTCTATGTTAAGCAAGGGCGGGTATTTGATTTTCTCAGCAATGACCGCTGCGCCGCGGGTACGGGTCGCTATCTGGAAAATATGGCCCGATTCCTCAAGATGTCCTGGCCGGAGTTCACTTCCTACAGCCAGGAGCCGGTGACCATTTCCAATACCTGCGCCATTTTCGGCGAAACCGAGTTGATCGGCCACCTGCTGGACGGGGTGCCGCTGCCCCGCATTGCCGCCGGGGTTAACGACTCGGTGGCCCGGCGGGCCCTGACCATGTTTCGCCGTTATCCCAGCCGCACGCTGGTCTTTGTCGGCGGGGTCGCCCGGAATCAGGCGGTGGTCGATTGCCTGCGGCAGCGGGGTGACTATCAGGTGATCATCCCCCCTGACCCCCAGTTTAACGGCGCTCTGGGCTGTTGCCTGGAGGCTCATCACGGCATGGAGCATATAACCCAAACTAATGCGCCTCTTGCAAAGGTTTAATTAATATAGCAATGCGATCAAATTTTTAAAAATTTGGTGGCACAGGTTTATAACCTGTGCAGATTGTCCCCAAAGCCTAAGGCTCAATGAATCAAGGTGATCTTATATAAATCTCAAAAAGTTACCTTTATAAAATAAAGTAGTTGCATGGAACTGCAAATCTTAAATGACCTGATCATTGTCCTGGCCCTGTCTATTGCGGTCCTGTTTGTCTGTTCGCAGATCGGCGTGCCGGTCATTATCGGCTTTATCCTCACCGGCATCCTGGCCGGACCGCAGGTCTTAGGGCTGGTTAAAGGATTGTCAGAGGTAGAAATTCTGGCCGAGATCGGGGTGATCTTATTACTCTTCACCATTGGGGTGGAGTTCTCCTTTGCCAATCTGCTGCAAATCCGCAAATCGGTGCTGGTGGCCGGCCCCTTACAGGTGGCGGTTACTTGCTTGGGCGGTCTGGCTCTGGCCTTACATATGGGCAAATCTCTGGGCGAAGCAGTTTTTATCGGTTTTCTATTATCCCTGAGCAGCACCGCAATTGTCCTCAAGCTCTTCCAGGAACGGGCCGAAATCGACAGTCCGCACGGCCGTACCAGTCTGGGGATGTTGATTTTCCAAGACATTGTCATTGTGCCGATGATGTTGTTAACCCCATTGCTGGCTGGACAGACGCAAAATTGGGGCTCCGATCTGTTGCTGCTGGTAGGAAAAAGCATGATCATCATCTTATTGGTGATAGTCAGCGCCAAATTCATTGTCCCGCAGGTGTTATACCAGATTGCCCGGACCCGCAGCCGGGAGCTGTTTTTGCTGGTGATTGTAGTGATTTGCTTTGCCGTCGCCCGACTGACGGCCAGCGCCGGTCTCTCCCTGGCCTTGGGGGCTTTTCTGGCCGGACTGATCATCTCCGAGACCGAATACAGCCATCAGGCCCTGGGCTATATTCTGCCCTTCCGCGACGTCTTTTCCAGCTTCTTTTTTATCTCTATCGGCATGCTCCTGGACGTCGATTTTCTCCTGCGACACCCTGGTCTGATCGCCTTGCTCACCCTCGGGGTGTTGTCCTTAAAATCGCTGATCTCGGCGATTACGGCTATGGTAATCAGATTTCCGCTGCGGACCGCCATCTTAATCGGTCTGGCGCTCAGCCAGGTGGGAGAATTCTCCTTTATCTTATCCAGGGTCGGCATTAAGCAAGGCCTTTTTCCTAGTGACACCTATCAACTCTTCTTGGATGTTACCATTCTTACCATGTTGGGCACCCCCCTGGTCATGGCTCTGGCTCCCAAGGCTGCCGATCTGCTCCTGCGGTTGCCCTGGCCCTCCCGGTTGAAATCCGGTTCATATTTGGTGAAACAGGCCGGGGAGCCAGAGGAGCGAGATCATCTGATCATCATCGGTTATGGTATCAATGGTCGGAATCTGGCCCGGGCCGCCAAAGTGGGCGGGATACCGTATGTGATTATTGAAATGAACCCGGAAACCGTAAAGGCTGAGCGGGCCCGGGGCGAACCGATCTATTTCGGCGACGCCACCCAGGAAGAGATCCTCGGCGTGGCCAATATTAAAGAGGCCCGTATAGTAGTAGTGGCCATCAACGATCCATCGGCGACCCGGCGTATAACCGCCATTACTCGCCAGCTAAACTCCAGTGTGCACATCATCGTCCGCACCCGCTATATCCAGGAAGTCCAGCCGTTATATGAGCTGGGGGCCAATGAAGTGGTGCCCGAAGAATTTGAAACCTCGTTAGAAATTTTTGCGTTGGTATTGAAGAAATATCTGGTCCCCCGCGCCCAGATTGAAAAGCTGGTCACGGAAGTGCGGGCCAACTGTTATAAGGTCCTGCGCGGTTTTTCTGATGATATGGCCGCTTTTGCCAATCTGAAACATTATCTGCATGATTATGAAATCACTACCGTCAGGCTAGGGGAGAGATCGCCGGTAGCGGGAAATTCCTTGGCCCAGGTCGATCTGCGCAAAAAATATGGCATTACCGTGCTGGCCGTGCGTCGCCAGAACCAGATGCTGGCCAACCCGGAACCGGATATGGAGTTGGAAGGCAACGATCTGCTGATCGTCATCGCCTCGCCGCGTAATATCAGCGACCACGGCTACTTATTTAAAAATCCGGACGAGGAGGAATAATAACCAAGCCCATGAATCCCTTGATGATGATGTTGGGCGTAATGCTGGGCCTGAAACGGACCTGCCCCCGATGCCGGAGAATTCAGCTCGTGGTGAGGGCCGATAAACATAAGACGGTGAAATGTAAATTTTGCGGGGCGGCTATCCCACCGCCCAAAGCTTGAGCTTCCCTTGCTCTGAAACTGTCATAGGGCGCGTCTAGGCGGCATAGAAAGGCTGTCATAGGGCGGGTCCGACGCGCCATAGGAAGGCATCATGAAAAACATTCTTCTGATTGCCGGTTCCGATCCCAGTGCCGGGGCCGGGGTGCAACAGGATCTGAAGGTGGCCACCCTGTTGGGTGCCTATGGCCTGACCGTGGTAACCGCCCTGACCGTGCAGAACACTAGCGGCGTGCAGGCCGTGCATCCGGTAGCCGCTCCGGTAGTCGCGGCGCAACTGGAAGCGGTGCTCAGAGACATCCGGGTGGACGCGGTAAAAATCGGCATGCTGGCCAACGATGATATTGTCCGGGTGGTAGCTGCCCAACTGCGCCAGTTGGAAATTCCGACCATTATTTTGGACCCGGTGCTGGCCGCCAGTGACGGCAGCCCGTTACTAGCACCCGCCGGGGTAGAGGCCCTGAAACAGGAATTACTGCCCCTGGCCACACTGATTACCCCCAACCTGGCCGAAGCCGCGCAGCTTAGCGACCTGGAAGTGTCGGAGGTGGCCGGGATGGAAGCCGCGGCTCAGGCTCTGCACCAACAGGGCGCTCGTTATGTGCTGGTCACCGGCGGGCATTTGCCGGGGGAGCCGGTGGATGTCCTCTTTGATGGGGTCAATTGTTACCGCTTACCCGGCCTACGCCAATCCCAGCCGCATACCCACGGCAGTGGCTGCGCCCTGGCCACGGCCCTGGCCACCTTGCTGGCGCAAGAGCGGACCTTGCCGGAGGCGGTCAATCAGGCGCGGGAACTGGTTGCCGAGGCCATCCGTTATGGGCTGCCTTTGGGGCAGGGTAGGGGTCCGGTTAATCCCTATGCCCCGTTTGCCCGGGAAGTGGATCGTTACCGGGTGTTGCAGCAACTGGCGACCGCGGCCGCCCGGCTGCAAACCGGCAGCATCGAATCTCTGATTCCCGAGGTCCAGAGCAATTTAGGATACGCCACGCTTTACGCCGCAGGCCCTCAGGATGTCGGGGCCTTCCCGGGCCGTATTTTGAAAGGCCCCCAGGGTCTGATCATTCCCCGCGCCCCGGAATTCGGGGCCTCCAGTCATGTCGCCGCCATAATCCTGACCGCCTTGCGCACCCATCCTCAGCTCCGGGCGGCAATGAATATCCGCTTTTTTGAGGAAGTGGAGCGGCTGGCGCCGTTGCTGCATTTTAAGGTGGCCAGCTTTGACCGGTCCCAGGAACCTTCTGATATTAAAGCTAAAGAAGGCAGTACCCTGGCCTGGGGGGTG
>JAQVHY010000046.1 GCA_028695935.1 Desulfobacca sp. | reverse complement strand
AGGCCACCGGGGTCAAAATCCCCTCGCCCGTCCGGCCCAAAGAGGACAATGCGGTGCCAAAGGATACTCGCGCCCATGCAACTAGCTAATATATCTACCTTTCACAAAATCGACTGTAGAAGATGAGCTTAAGTAATGGGTCGGTTGCATTTTAGGTAAAACTTGGTATGATGAGCTAAAAAAAACCGGGTAGTTGTCGGTGCTAAGGACAAATCCTTTTTACGGTTTTGACAATTTGTGGTTATTATGTTAAAAATTATAACGACCTAGCGTGGGCTGGAGGCTCACCGGTTGATCATCCCAAGTTGGAACTTTTTGGTCTTAGCGGTAGGCCCTGCCTTAGCAAATCTAAGACCGAAAACCTTTTAGGACCGATAATCCCCTACCCAGGCTAATAAGCTTGGATCCAAACTCAGATTGGACCGAGACTGAAAAGGAGGGGAATTTTATGTGCCAGCCACGCTTAAGCTCCCCGGCTGTACTCAAACCTGTGGTTGATTTTAATTTTAAGCAAACCATCAATCAACTGCTCGCGGAAATTACCCAGTCTACTTCATTATTAAACCCGGTAACCGCGGAAAGTCTGATCCAGGAATTGGAAAGCGCGCCCCGGATTTTTGGTTATGGCTCCGGGCGATCCGGTTTTATCCTCCGGACCTTTTGCATGCGGCTGATGCATTTAGGTTTTACCATTTATTATGTGGGCGAGACCATTACCCCCAGGATCCAGCCCCAAGATTTGCTGCTGGTAGTATCGGGATCAGGAGAGACCCCGCAGAGCCGTGAGTTACTCCGGCAGGCGCGGTCGCGCGGGGCGCGGACCGTCGCCCTCACCGCCCACCAAGAGTCAGCGATCGGACAGGAAGCCGATCTGACCGTTTTGGTACCAGGAACCACTAAATTATCGCTGGCTTACGAGTTAGAGTCCATTCAGTGTCCGGGCAGCTTGTTTGAACAGGCTGCTTTTTTATTTTTTGAAACGGTGGTTCTGATGCTCTATCAACGTCGCCTGGGCCGCAACCGGCATGATGTCCTGGCCCGCCACGCTAATTTGGAGTAACCACCTGCCAGGAAAGGATATTATGGGAGCAATCTTACAACTGGCCTTGGATTTTGTGGATCTAAAAAGAGCCCTACATCTGGCTGAACTGGCAGTCCCGGGAGGGGTGGATTGGCTGGAAGCCGGCACCCCCTTGATCAAAAGCGAGGGTTTGGACGCGGTACGGGAACTGCGCCGGCTGTTTCCGCAAAAGGTCATTATCGCCGATATGAAAATCATGGACGCCGGTCGGGTGGAGGTGGAGTCCGCGGCCAAGGCCGGAGCCAACGTCATCGACGTCTTGGGCGCAGCCAGTGACGCCACCATCCGTGAATGTATTCAGGCCGGGAAAAACTATGGGGCCCAGATCGTGGTTGATCTGATTGCCATGCCCGATCCGGTAACCCGGGCCCAGCAAGTGGAGGTCTTGGGGGCCGATTATATCACCGTCCATGTCGCGATCGATGAACAGATGGAAGGGCGGGATCCGTTTATGATCCTGCAAAAGGTCAGCCAGGCGGTAAAGGTGCCGGTCGGTGTCGCCGGCGGCATCAACTCCGAGACCGCGGCCCAGGCCGTCGAAGCCGGGGCCAGTTTCGTGATCGTCGGCGGGGCCATCACCAAGGCGCAGGATCCCGAACTGGCCACCCGGGAAATCCGGCGGGCCATGGATGAGCGGGTTCCCATTCCCACCACCCTGTTCCGCCGGGTGGACGAAAGCGAACTTAGAAACGTCCTCAACCTGGTGTCGGCCGCCAATCTTTCCGACGCCTTGCATCGCGGCGGCGTCCTGGAGGGTATTCGTCCTTTGTACCGCGGCATCCACATGGTGGGCAAGGCCCTGACGGTCCGCACCTATCCCGGCGATTGGGCCAAACCCGTCGAAGCCATAGATTTAGCCCAGCCAGGGGATATTATTGTAATCGATGCCGGTGGCGTCGGACCGGGGGTCTGGGGAGAATTGGCAACCCATTCGGCCATCCAACGGAAGGCGGCCGGTGTAGTAATTGACGGCGCGATCCGCGACTCCGGAGACATCGTTCAGCTCCGCTTCCCGGCCTTTACCCGCTTAGTGATGCCCAACGCCGGTGAGCCGCGGGGTTTTGGAGAAATCGGCGTGCCCATCCGGATCGGCAATGTCCGGGTGGAAACCGGAGATTGGTTAGTAGGAGACGATGACGGGGTAACGGTTTTACCCCAGCAAAAAGCGGTAGAATATACCAACCGGGCCATGGATGTCTTTGAAAAGGAAAATCGCATCCGCGAAGAAATCAAGGAAGGCAAGACCCTGGCTTCGGTAACCGAACTATTACGATGGGAAAAAAGGGTGTGAGTTCCGGCTTAACAGTTGTCATTACGCTAGACCGCGTAAAGCTCTCGCGGCTGAACCAGAAAAAGAGATGATGATCGCCGAGACTAGCGGCACTGACTTCAATCTGACCGACCAGGAACGGATGGTCCAGAACCAGCTTGTGCGTCGCGGGATACGTGACCCGCGGGTGCTAGCCGCGATGCGCAAAGTCCCCCGCCACCGCTTTGTCGAAGAGGCTCTGCAACACCAGGCTTATGGTGATTATCCCCTCCCTATCGGTGAGCAGCAGACCATCTCTCAACCCTATATTGTGGCCCTGATGACTGAGGCTTTGGAATTACAAGGAACGGAAAAAGTTTTGGAAATCGGCACCGGTTCCGGTTATCAGGCCGCGGTCCTCGCCGAATTAGCCGCCCAGGTGTTCTCCATCGAACGATATCCGGCGTTAGCCTTTCGGGCCCGGAAGGTGATAGAAGCACTGCGTTATTTTAACGTCCAGATCCGGGTCGGAGATGGAACCCTGGGGTGGCCGGAAGAAAAACCTTTTCAGGGCATCATTGTTACTGCCGGGGCCCCCTCTATCCCTCAACCCTTGATCAATCAATTAGCCCAAGGCGGCCATTTGGTGATCCCGGTCGGCGACCGCTTTGCTCAGACCCTGACCCGGATTACCAAAACTCCAGAGGGATTAAAATTTGACTATTACGGGGGGTGCCGTTTCGTTCAACTGATCGGACGTTTCGGCTGGCCGGAAGACAAAGAACCAGGCACGAAAAGTCCTCAGGGGGACGTATAGGATTATCTCTAGTTAGTATCCATTCGGAAACACACTTTCCTGTCCCCTAAATGGGGGCGGGCTAGGGTGGGGGTGAAAAAATATTATATAATCTCAATATCTTAAAACTTACGCCCCCTCCCCCCACCCCCCCTCCCGCCAAGGGCGGGGGAGTTTTCGGATGGGCTCTAATTAGGAGAGTCGGGGGCCGCTAAGGACCGGGCCATTTCCCCGCCGGCGGGTTTTTGGAAATAGGCCATCAGCACCTGCCGGGCGACAGGAGCGGCTACTGAGCCACCATGCCCGCCATGTTCGATGATTACCGCAACGGCGATCTCGCTGTTCTCTACCGGCGCAAAACAGACGAACCAGGCATGGTCGTGGGTTTTCTCTCCCCTACGACCTTCCTTGCCCAGAGCGATTACCTGAGCGGTTCCGGTTTTCCCCCCGACTTCGGCCATGGGTATCCGAGCCGCGTGGCCCGTGCCCCGTGGTTCGTGGACTACCCCGCGCAGCCCCCGGCGGACCAAATTGATGGTGGCCGGAGAAGCCTCTAGACGAGAGGCCACCTGAGGCTGGAACTCGAAAAGAACTTCCCCCTCCGGGCTTTCAATATAGTCTACCAATTGGGGGACATAGACCGTGCCACCATTGGCAATGGCGGCGACCACGCCGGCCATCTGGATCGGCGTAACCAGGTTATAGCCCTGGCCAATAGACACCGATAAGGTTTCACCTTCATGCCAGCGTTGATTAAAACGCCGTTTTTTCCAATCCGAAGAGGGCACCAGCCCCGGTTTTTCACTACCTAAGTTTAGGCCGCTGGTTTGGCCTAAGCCAAAGCGGCGACTCCATTTGGCAATACGATCAACACCTAAACGT
This sequence comes from Desulfobacca sp., assembly GCA_028695935.1. Lineage (GTDB taxonomy): Bacteria > Desulfobacterota > Desulfobaccia > Desulfobaccales > Desulfobaccaceae > Desulfobacca_B. The sequence continues at coordinate 18,108 of JAQVHY010000046.1, read as the reverse complement.
TGCCCGGTGCGATAAAAAAATACGTCGCAGGACTGGACCAGGGCATTATAAAGATTCATGCCCCCATGACCTCCCTTGCGCCAGCAATGAAACACATGATTACCAAAGGGCAAGGCCCCGCAGCAATAGAAGGTTGTCTGGGCAGTGAGGACTTTTTCTTCCAGGGCGGCTACCGCCATGACGATTTTAAAGGTCGAGCCCGGAGGGTATTGTCCTCTAACAGCTCGATTTTCCAAAGGATGTTCCTTATCGTTGATTAATTGCTGCCACTGCTGGGGGGTAACCCCTTTTTCAAACACATTCTGATCAAAGGTGGGGGCTGAGGCCAGGGCCAGAACCTTGCCGTTCTGAGGATTGAGGGCTACCACCGCCCCGCTTTTGCCTGCTAAGGCGGCTTCGGCGGCCTGTTGCACGCGGGCATCAATGGTCAGACGGACGTTGGCTCCGGGAGTCGAAGGGGTAGAGCTGAGCAGGCGCAGCTCTCGGCCCAAGGCATCCACCTCAATCTGACGGCTACCCCGGCAACCGCTCAAATATTTCTCCAGGACTAGTTCAATACCGCAGCGGCCGATATAGTCTCCCATCTTGTTTTCAGGAAATTTGCCGCTTTTTAATTGACCTTCGGTAATTTCTCCCAGATAACCGATCAGATGACAGGCCAGGCCATCACGGCGATACTCTCGCTTGGGACGCACCTGAATCAACACGCCGGGCAGTTCATATCGATAGGTTTCGATCAGGGCCAGTTCTTCCCAGGACAGGTCACCTCTGACTTTAATAATCCGGAGGGAATTTTCTTTCTGGGCCGCGGCCACCTTCGCTTCCAATTCCTGGGGATTTAAATGCAACAGATCGCCCAGACGCTGGGCTAATTGCGGTAAATTCTGAATGTCTTCCAAAACCAGCATCAGGTCATAAGCTGGAGTATTATTGACCATAACCCGTTTTCCTTGATCCATGATCATGCCTCGCCAAGGTGGCAGATCTCGCGTCCGGATACGGTTATGTTCGGATCTGTCCCGAAACTCATAGCCTTTGACCAATTGCAGGTACCAAAGGCGCAGGCTCAACAGGCCAAACAGAATCAGGACTGAGATAGAAAGGATAAACAGACTTTTGCGAATTTCCTCTTGGAATTCTGGCAACATCACCCCGCGGCCTTTAAGGCTTCGCCGCAGTTTAGGAAAAGCATTATTTTTGGTCTTGCCAAGATTCATAAACATCTTTATTAGTGTTTAATTATTGAACCGCTTCGGATGTTTGTTCTAGTTCCAGACGTTGGCTAGTCTAAGTCATCAAGCTCGGTAGTGACCGACCGCGGGTCAAAGAAATACCGGCCGGCGGTTTTATCCAACCAATGTAGCAACAAGAAGCCGGGAGGAGCAAACAACGCGGTAATCCCCGCCTTTTCCAGGTTGAGCCGGACGGCCTGGAAATGGAATACTCCCGTGGGTTCTAAAAGGGACAAAATCCCCAATTCCAACCATCCCTGGATTAATAGAGTAAGGGCCACCGCCAGAATCTGGGGAATAATGGCCTGTAAATTCAGATGGCGTTTGAAGACTCGGGCCAGTATTACCACCACTAAATAAAGCCCGGCGTGCAGGCCTAAAGGACCGTTGGCATAACAGTCGACCACCAGACCTAATAGAACAGCCAAAAATACCGCACTGAACAGGAAAGGATGGCTAGCTTCATAAAAAACCAATAAATTCGGAAGATCCAAACGGGTCTGATGCAGAGGGAGCAGCAGAACTTGGAGAAAAAACAAGGCCACTCCCAAGGACAGATGAAAGATCAACCGAGCCATGAGCCGCCTTATTTCTGTAGTCTAGGGGTAACAGCCGTTACTACCAGGACTTCTTCCAGATTGGCGAAGTCAACCAGGGGGGTAACCTCGATTTCCTGGAAGATTCCGGCCTTCTTTTTATCTATCTTGGTTACCTGGCCCAAGGCCATACCCCGGGGGTAGATGCCGCCCAGACCAGAGGCCAGAATAAGATCATCGGGTTGGACATCGGCGTTTTTAGGAATGTATCGGAGATAACAGAGGTTGCCGCCCTGACCCTCCAGAATGCCGCGCATGCGGTTGCGTTGGATCATGGCGTCCACGGCACTGTTACGGTCGATGAGGAACATGACCTTGGCATAATGCGGATAACTTTCGATTATCCGACCGACAATCCCGGTACCCGACAACACCGGCATCCCCCACTTGACGCCCTCGCGCTCTCCCCGATCAATAATCGCGCATTTAAACCAGAAGGAGGGATCATAGGCAATGACGCGGGCCCCAGTGACCGGCTGCGCCAGCTGGGTCTTTAAGGCCAACAGCTGTGCTAGGCGTTCTTGCGCCAGCCGCGCCTCTTGATATTGGATTTCTTTCCCGGCAATCTCTTGCAGACGTTGCTTAAGTTCTTGATTTTCCTGCTGCACGCCAACCAGATAAAAATAGCCCTGCCACGCCCTTTCTATCGACCTCCCCAGGATGGTTAGATATTTCAATATCGGTGCCGTCAGACTGATAACGATTGTCTGTAAGGGCCGTAAGGGATGAGGATACCTCAGGCTGGAAGTGATGAGGATAAAAATTAACAAAAATAAAATGGTGAAGACAATCGGGACTCGAAACCGTCGCCAGAGATGCACATCGAACGCCTTAATTCACCATTACTTCTCTTAAGATGGCCAGGTTATCAAGGGCCATGCCCGAACCCAGAACCACCGTGGAAAGTGGATCATCGGTTACTTTGATGGGCAACCCGGTCTCTTCGTGCAATAAGTGGTCTAGATGTTTTAATAGGGCGCCGCCGCCGGTTAGATAGATACCTTTATCCACAATATCAGCCGACAACTCGGGTGGAGTCTGTTCCAGGGCAGTTTTGACCGTGTCTACGATAGTATCGATCTGTTCCTGGATAGCCTCACGCACCTCATTAGAAGTAATCGATAAAATCTTGGGAATGCCGGTGACCAGGTCGCGGCCTTTAATTTCAATGGTCTCTACTTCGTCTACCGGATAAGCATTGCCGACGGTGGTCTTGACAATCTCGGCGGTCCGCTCGCCGATCAACAGATTATACTTGCGTTTGATATATTGCAGGACGGACTCATCCATCTTATTGCCGCCGACCCGGACGGATTTGGAATAGACGATCCCGGCCAGCGAGATGACCGCCACTTCGGTAGTGCCACCGCCGATATCGACGATCATATTACAGATCGGTTCGGTAATCGGCAGCCCGGCGCCGATCGCCGCGGCCATGGGTTCCTCGATCAGATAAACCTCCCGTGCCCCGGCTGATTCGGCTGACTCGCGCACCGCCCGCTTCTCCACCGGAGTGATTCCCGAGGGCACACTGACAATAATGCGCGGTCGCACTAAGGTACGACGATTATGCACCTTCTGGATAAAATGACGCAACATGGCCTCGGTAATCTCGAAATCGGCAATTACTCCGTCCATCATAGGGCGGATCGCCACAATATTGCCTGGAGTCCGTCCCAGCATCATCTTGGCCTCCCGACCCACCGCTAACACCCGGTTGCGGTCCCGAGCATTGTTCCGCACTGCCACGACGGAAGGTTCGCTCAAGACAATGCCCTTGCCTTTGACATAAACCAGGGTATTGGCCGTGCCCAGATCGATGGCCAAATCATTGGAGAACCACCCTAAGATTGGATCTAAAAACATAACTAGCCCCTTTAATATAACCTAATTTGTGTCCATCCGGAAACCCGTTGTTCTCCTCACCCTTGATGGGGGATGTTTAGGGTGGGGATGATAAATATCACATCTCAATATGTTGAAATTTATGCCCCCTCCCCCCAACCCCCTCCCACCAGGGGAGAAAAAGTTTCCGGGGGGGAACTAATTATTTCCGTGCTCGAATAACCCGTTAATGGTCCCCTGGAGACCCTCGGTTCCCTAGTCAGACGAGCACCCATCAGCTCCCAAATTAAATCTCAAAATTTTTCCGTTCTGGTGCCGGGCGGGACGGACAAGTTTATCAACCTCCACATCAGGCCCTGAATGTCCTCTCAGGCTTGAGCTGGGCTAACATCGAGGCGACGTGTATTGGAACGACCTAGTTCGCTTTGACTACCTAGTATCCATCCGGAAACTCCCCCATCCCGGGGGAGGGAAAGTAGTTTGCCGGAATGATACCGACTCTTTAATAACACCTTATTTTTGCATTTTAAAAAAAAAAATCAACCTTAAAATAGATTGAATAAAATGACAATTTCCTCCCCGAGGGAAGCAATTTTCGGGACTACACCTTGACAAAATCGCCAAATAATGTTTTAAAAATAAATTTAAACAGTTACCTCTATCCCATAAGGATCGGCAATAATGAAACGCACCTATCAACCCAGCAATCTGAAAAGGGCTCGAACCCATGGGTTTTTGAGCCGCATGCGAACCCGAGGCGGTCAGCAGGTCTTAAAAAGACGGCGGGCCAAAGGCAGAAAACGGCTTGCCGTATAATTTTGGGAGGATAGCCGGGATAACCCTCCCCTAACATGATTAGGTGGGCCTGGAACGGTTAGCCGCAATATTATTTTGAAGGGCACGACACGGTTTCGTAAGTCAGATCGTCTGGTTAGACGAGCCGATTTTGAGCGCTCCAAAACCTTAGGCCAACGCTACCATACCTCGCACTTTCTGGTCTCCCTGGTTCCTAATCAAGCAGGTCAACCGCGGTTGGGACTAGTAGTTAGTAAACGGTTGGGCAAGGCAGTCAGCAGAAATCGGGTTAAACGTCTGCTTAGAGAATTTTTTAGGCTGAATAAAGCGAATCTGCCCCTCCAGGATATTGTCATTATCGCTAAAAAAGGCGCCTCTGACCTTACCCTGGCGGAGGTAAGCGCCGAATTGCGGGCAGTTCTGCGGCTAGGTCCGCCCCGGGGCCAATGCTGATGGCTAAGGTGGTAATTATCCTGATCCGGGCTTATCAGATTTTTATTTCCCCGCTATTCCCCAGTGTCTGCCGCTTTGTCCCTACTTGTTCCGAGTATGCCTGCCAAGCCTTGCGGCGTTATGGATTGGGGAGAGGATTGGTCTTAACCTTAAAAAGAATAATCAAATGTCACCCCTATCATCCGGGCGGATGGGACCCGGTCCCTTAGTGTTCTGGCGATTGGTGATTTCCTGGAGATTTAAATGGAAAAACGGCTAATAATTGCTGTTACTCTTAGTTTGGTAATATTTTTAGGTTTTGGGTATTTAAAGGAGAAGTTTTACCCTACACCGCTGCCTGAGGAATCCCAGCCCACGGCCTCGGCTCCTTCACCTCAGGAGGTTATCAAGCCTTCTCCGGTTCCGGAAACTCCTCTGGTAGCCCCAACTCCGGCTAAGCCGCCCCAAGAGGTAGTGGTGGACACCCCCCTGTACCAGGCCGTCTTTACCGAACAAGGGGCCCGGCTGAAAAGTTTTAAACTAAAGAAGTACCGGGAAAAGCTTCCCATTACCACCGTTGCCGGCTTTGGCTTCTGGTGGTTCAATTTTGAGATTCAAAAATACCAGACGGCCGGCGCTCAACCACCCAAGTTCAAGGAATTGATCGAGATTACCGATCCGGCCCAACTGCCGCTGGCCGTCGCTTGGGAAACCAGCACCGCGCCCCCGACCTCAGAGGTGCCTTATACCGCCAATCAGAAAAGTATGACTCTAGACGAACAGGGTACCGGCAGCTTGACTTTTACCCAGGTTCGTCCCGATGGTCTGGTTCTGATCAAAACCCTAAACTTTAGAGGGGATAGTTATCAGATTGATCTTAAGGTAACCGTAAAAAACCAAAGCCCGCAACCGCTGGCCGGGAATCTGAATCTCTCTTTAACTACCAGTTATGCCGAGAAGGAGGTGGGAGGATACGGCTTCTGGGGGTTTGTGGGCTTTATCAATCAGAGTCGCGAGGAAGTTAAAAGCGCCAAGCTCACTGAGTTAAAAACTTTTACCGGCCAGATTGACTGGGCCAGTCTGGAAGATGGCTATTTCATGAAGGCCATGGTGCCCCGCGCCCAGCACGAAGCGATTCTGACGGTGCAGGAACCGGCTTCACAAGTGATGACGGCTACTCTGAAGACCGCCTTGACTGCTATCCCCACCGGCCAACAAGCCGAGATTCCCTATGCCCTATATTTTGGCCCCAAGGAACTGAGCATCTTAAAGGCCTTGAATCTGGGATTGGAGCGCGCCGTGGATTTTGGTTGGTTCAACATCCTGGCCATGCCGCTGCTTTATGTGCTTAAGTTCTGTTATCGTTATGTTAATAATTATGGGATGGCAATTATTATCCTGACCGCCTTGATCCGGATTTTATTTATCTATCCGAACCACAAAAGCTATAAATCAATGCAGGCCATGCAGAAATTGCAACCTAAGATTGCCAAGCTGCGGGAGAAATATAAAGACGACCGGGAGACCATGAATAAGGAATTAATGGGCCTTTATAAAACTTACAAGGTCAATCCGGCCAGCGGTTGTCTGCCCATGCTGCTCCAATTGCCAGTATTTATCGCCCTTTACAACATCCTGGGGTATGCCATTGAAATGCGCCACGCGCCCTTCATCCCTAACCTGCCGTTTACCGATATCGTCTGGTTGGCGGATTTATCGGTTCGGGATCCCCTGCTCATCACCCCCTTGATTATGGGAGTTACCATGTTCATCCAGCAAAAGATGTCACCGGCACCGGGTGATCCGATGCAGGCCAAATTGATGTTGATGATGCCCATAATTTTTACCGTGATGTTTTTAAATTTCTCTTCTGGTCTGGTATTATATTGGTTGATTAACAACGTCTTATCCATCATTCAGCAGCATTTTACCAACAAGTACCTGGCGTAAGGCTTGATGGAGGTCGCTTAATGAACTTTTTGGAATTTGAAGGGAAAACCGCCGAGGAAGCTATCGACCACGCCTGTGTGCACTTTCAGGTCCCTCAAGACAAACTGGAAATCGAGATCATCTCGCTCGGTTCTTCCGGAATTTTTGGTCTCATCGGAGGCAGAAAAGTCAAGATCCGGGCCGCGCTCAAACCGGAAACGGAAACCTCTTTGTTGCCCCAGGCCACCGAGATTCTGGACCAACTCCTCCAAAAAATGAATGAAGCCTGTAAGATTAACGGCACCCAGGAAGAAGACCAGATCAAGCTCTGTATCGAAGGTGATGATCCTGGACTATTGATTGGTAAGCAGGGCCAGACCCTGGAGGCGCTGCAGTATTTAGTTACTAAGATCCTGGCCAAACAGGCTAAAAAGAAAACCAAAGTGGTCATCGATATCGAGTCCTATCGGGAGCGGCATGAACAGGCGCTGATCGATATGGCTCTGAAATACGGCGACAAGGTCAAACGCATCGGCAAACCCTTAACCTTAAGTCCGATGAACGCGCATGATCGCCGCATCATTCATCTAGCCCTGCAAACCGATAAAGAGCTTAAGACTAAAAGCCGGGGGGAGGGCCTTTATAAAAAGATCGTCATTTATCCTGCCAAGAAGAAGGGTGAGCCGGGGGTATTAGCCGAAGCCACGTGAATCAGTCTCCTGACCTCGGGATGAATCCGCCCCAAGACACTATCGCCGCCATTTCGACTCCCCTGGGCGAGGCGGGCATTGGCATCGTGCGCCTGAGCGGCCCCCAGGCCGAAAGCATTGCCCGGAAACTCTTTCACCCCTATGGCAATAAGACCAAGGCACTTAAATCTCATCATTTAGTTTTAGGGCAATTTGTCGATCCCGCTCAGGGCGAGGTCGTAGATGAGGTGCTGCTGTCTTTTATGCAGGCCCCGCATAGCTATACCCGCGAGGACGTCATTGAAATCAACTGTCATTCCGGGTACGGAGTATTATCCCGCATTCTGGACCTGGTCCTAGAACATGGCGCCCGGCTGGCTGCACCCGGAGAATTTACCCAGCGCGCCTTTCTGTCCGGCCGCATTGATCTGACCCAGGCCGAGGCCGTCCTGGAAGTGATCCAGGCCCGGACCAGCGCCAGTCTCCGGGTGGCAGCTCAACATTTAGCCGGCCGTCTGGGCCGGGAAATCAAAGATCTAAAAGATCGGCTCACCGAAATTCTAAGCTGGGTGGAAGCCGCTATCGATTTTTGCGAGGAAACCCCGGAACTAGTCTGCGATGAGGTCAGGAGAGAATTGACGGTCTTAGAGGCCCGATTGCAGGTGCTCCAGGATTCCTATACCCAGGGCCGGCTGTTCCGGGAGGGGCTGGATGTCGTCATTGCCGGTCGGCCCAACGTGGGCAAATCCAGCCTGTTGAACCGCTTTCTGCAAGAGGAGCGGGTGATTGTTACCGAGATTCCCGGCACTACCCGGGATGTGATTGAGGAAACGGTGTCCATTCAGGGGCTGCCGGTGCGATTGAGCGATACCGCGGGGTTGCGCCCGGCCCAGGATAGAGTCGAGGAACTAGGAATTCAGCGCACTCAGGAGTGCCTGGCCCGAGCCGATCTGATTATTTATTTAGTAGATCTGAGCCAACCTTTAGCCCCCGAAGACGAGCTCCAACTGACCACCCTAAATGGCAGATCGGTGCTACTCGTACTGAATAAATGCGATCTGGTGCCGGTCTTGCCGGTTGAAAGGCTGCGCGCCCGTTGGCCCTTTCCCATCCTGACCATTTCCGCCCTGACCGGACAGGGCTTGCCCGAATTGACCAATACCATATTTCAAACTGCCATGGGCAACGGCCTGAACCTGAAAGGCCAGATCGTCACCCAGGCCCGCCATCGGCAAAGCCTGGTGGCTTGTCTGAAGTTTATAAAACAAGGCCAGACTATTTTATCCACCGGCCAACCCCTGGAATTGCTGGCTTTGGACCTCCAGGAAGCTATCCGCCAGTTGGCGGAAATTCTGGGGGAAGAAATCGGCGAAGACGTCCTGGACCGCATCTTTGCCCAGTTTTGTTTGGGAAAATAACAGTCAGCGCCAGCCCCAAAATGGGGCGTGGGACGCACCCTATCTCAATGTTCTTCTTTATCTTGGTTCCCGGCTGGTTCTGGGAACGAAATTGCTTCCCAAGCTTCACATCGCTTACAAAATCTAAAGTCTTTTATAGGGCGCGTCCTACGCGCCCTAAGTGGTGCGTAGCCCCAAAATGGGGCGTGAGACGCACCCTATGTTTAGGTCATTCTGGTTCCCAAGCTGGGCTTGGGAACCTAACTTTTTGTTATGCTTTACTTCAGCCACCTGAAAGCCTTTCTCGTGCTAACGGCTGGATTACACCTTGCCATTTTCCTTAGTCATCCTTATGTTGTTTTTAGATGTTATGATAGACTTCAAATAACTTTCCACACCGCCCTGGCTGAGGCCAGGGTTGCTACCCAAAGGAGGCAACGACATGGCTAACGAAAAAAATGTGGCCCGGGTAACCCACATCATTGCCGAATCTCCTACCAGTTTTGAAGATGCTATCCGGACGGGTTTTGACAGGGCCAATAAAACCTTGCGGGGGCTTACCGGTCTGCGGGTCACGGAACAACGGGTGAGCGTCAAGGATGGTAAAATTGACACATTTCGGGTACGGATGGAAGTAATTTTTATCTTGGAAGATTAACTCGTTGTGATTTATGCTAACTCTGGACGGCTCGAGGGGAGAAGGCGGCGGTCAGATCCTGAGGACCGCCCTTTCTCTGGCCGCCTTACAGAGCCGAACAGTACGGCTGGAAAACATCCGGGCCCGCCGTCCCAAGCCCGGATTGCGGCCGCAGCACTTGACTGCGGTTCGGGCCTTAGCCGCGATTACCCAGGCTGAAGTAAGCGGCGATGACATCGGTTCTACTGCGCTCACCTTTAAGCCCAGAGGTATTTTTCCGGGCCATTATACCTTTGATGTGGCGGAACGGACCGGCAGCGCCGGTTCGGTCACTCTGATCGCTCAGGCCCTGTTGCCGCCCTTGGCCCTGGCGGGCGTTCCTTCGGTGCTGACCTTAAAGGGCGGCACGCATGTTCCCTGGAGCCCTCCGGCTCATTATCTGTCCCTGGTATTTTTCCCGGCTTTGCAGGAACTGGGACTGTCAGCCCGGCTGGAATTGCTGACCTGGGGTTGGTATCCCCAGGGCGGCGGTACCATCCGGGTTTATATCCAGCCGACCCCAGGTTTAGCCCCGGTGAACTGGACCACACCCCCGAAGGAGGCAAATTTCCAAGGTCTATCCGCGGCCGCCAATCTGCCGGAACACGTCATCACCCGGCAAAGAGAACGTCTAACGGCCCGGCTGGGTTGGCCGGTGCCGATTGAAGCAGTTCTGGCCCCCAGCCGGGGCCGGGGGAGTTTGGTCTTTCTTTGGGGCCCAAGGGCCGGGTTTGCCGCCCTGGGGGCGCGCGGCAAACGCGCTGAAACCGTCGCCGATGAGGTAGCCGAGGCCTTCTATCGCTTCCAGTCTCGGCAGGCTGCGGTCGATGGCCATCTGGCCGATCAAATCGTGCTGTACCTGGCCCTGGCCCCAGGCCCCTCAGTTATTACCACTGAAGACATTACCTCTCACCTGGTTACCAATATCATGGTCATCGAACAGTTTTTGGGGCCAAGTTTTGAACTCCAAGGGCAAATCGGAGAGTCCGGCCTGATCCGTAGTCCCGGAGGTCGCCTGCCGAAGGGCGAGTAAACGTTTTTTTTACTTGACAAGCGCCCCTGATCTTGTCGATATTTAAACTATAAATTTACAGGTGCCTGTTAAGGCTTAATAGGGAAGCCGGTGCAAGTCCGGCATGGTCCCGCCGCTGTAACCGGGGACGAACCCTGCCTCGTAGCCACTCTGGCCTGGAAAAGATCAGGGGAAGGCGCAGGGTGTAGGTTGATCCGGGAATCAGAAGACCTGCCTGCAAAAATGGCTTAGCCCTCACGCCGGATAAGGGCCAGCCGGGGCTTCAAGGATGGTAAACTCCGAAGCCCGCCAAGGATCAAGCAAACTGGGTGCAATCCTTGAGTCCAGGACTCAAGGATTTTTTTTGTTATGGGAAACTGCAGACTTGGTCCAAGGTTAGTTTCAACGGCCTTGGGGGATGGTCCAAGTTTTTGCCGCTTTTATAATAAGATTGCCGTAAGGGCGACCACGGGCAGGAAGTGTTTTAATAACCACGGTAGGAACCGAGGGTAAGGCAACCGAGGCAACAGCTTGATTTCACTATTTGACAAGGGCGGGCCGGTGATGTGGCCGATTCTCGCCTGTTCTATCCTGGCGCTGGCCATCATCTTGGAGCGGGCCTATTTTTTCCTGCGCTACTCCAACAATTATCAGAGTTTTATGGCCCAACTGTTGGCCCGCTTGTCGGACCGCGATCTGGGTCCGGCCCTGAGTTTCTGTCAGCAGCAGCATGATCCCCTGGCAGTGATGGCCCTAACGTATTTAGATAACTACCACCAAACCCAGGAATTACAGGCCGAAATCATAAAATTACGCGGCTCCGAACAGATGGAACGGCTGGAGCGCTTCCTGCGGGGATTGGCCACTATCGGCCACTTAACCCCGCTCTTAGGTCTGTTCGGCACCGTCACCGGCATGATCCAGGCCTTCCGGCAATTGCAGGCCCTGGGGACCCAGGCTGACGTCACCGCCCTGGCCGGCGGCATCTGGGAGGCCTTGTTGACCACCGCCTTCGGCCTGCTGGTGGCCCTGCCTACCCTGGCGGCCTACCATTACTTTGACAGCCTGGCCGGGCGTATGGCGAATCACATGGAGTTCGTGGTCCTGCGGCTGAAGGAAACTTTGTCATTAAATAAGGGCTAGTTAGTTTTTATCCGGAAACTCCCCCGCCCCTGGCGGGAGGGGGTTGGGGGGAGGAGGATGGTAATTTTAACATATTGAGATCATATAATATTTTTTCACCCCCACCCCGACCCTCCCCCCTCAAGGGAGAGGGAGAAACGGGTTTCCAGATGTATACTAGTTATGTAACTTTAGGCGGTAGCCCTACCCTACCCCACTTAATTGTTTAAAAACATTTCATTAAGAATCAGCCATGCCTTTTTTACGCCGCCGTCGCAGCATACCAGCCTTAGACATCGCCCCCTTAGTGGACGTGGTGTTTTTGCTGCTGATCTTTTTCCTGTTATGCTCCAGTTTTGTAATGCCGGCCCTGAAACTGACCCTGCCCCGGGCCCGCAATCAGGCCTGTCCGTCCTCCCAGGAACTGGTGGTGTCGGTCGATCGGCAGGGCAAATTCTATATCAATCAGGAGCTTGTGCCTGAAGATCATTTAAAGGATCTGCTCCAGACCCGGTTGGCCGCGCTTCCAGAAAAACGTCTGATTTTTCGGGGCGATGCCCGTAGTGAATACCACAACTTTGTCAAATTGCTAGACCTGGCCCAAGAACTAGGGGTTGATGACCTCAATCTGGTCCATGATCGGGAGAAAACCCCGTGAACCATTGCTCTAGTCCGATCTTCTGGTTTCTGAGTTTTTCTTTAGGCCTGCATATTGCCCTGGCCTGGTCCGGGATTTTGACTCTGAGGAAACCGCCGCTCCCGCCGGTCCAGGTTCACCATCTGACCCTGACCCCTTGTCGGAGCACCCTTGATAAACCCCAGGCAATGGTAGCAGCCGCAGCCCCGAAGGCCAAAGCTGCCCCGCCCATTAAGCAGAGGCCTCGTCCCCAGCTTACCGAGGTCAAGAAAACCTTACCGTCCCCGCGGCTGGTGCCTCCGCCTCCTACCGCCGCGGCAAACGCGGCATTGGCCAGAGCTTCCCGTCCTGGAATTGCTGACGTCCAGGGTCAGAGTAACTCAAGGCCCACCGAAAAAACCGGCCCGGACCCTGACCAGATTGCAATTAACGCGGAACGACGCTATTTAGGGATGCTTAGGGCCCGCATTTTACAACACCGAAAATATCCGCCGATGTCCCGCCAGCGCGGCCACGAAGGCGTGACCCAGGTGCGCTTTACCGTAGCCGCCAGCGGCAGTCTGATGGGTGGTGTCCAGATGTTAAACTCCTCCGGTTACCGCTTGTTGGATCAACAGGCCCAGAAGTGCGTCCAGGCCGCGGCCCCCTTCCCCTCCTTTCCTGCCGAACTGCACAAATCCAGCCTCACCGTCGTCGTCCCGATCGCCTTCCAGCTCACCGGAGAAGATTCTTGATCAGCCCTGCTCAACCCTCCGGTTAAGATATGAAATCGTTGGTTATCTTTGCTGAATATGACTCCTAAGATGCCCTTGCAAGTATGATTCAACTAAAAAGCTCCCGGCACCTGAGCACCGGGAGCCAAATTTGGCCACGCTAAACCACTAGACTTACAGACTAGCTCTTTTTCCGCCGTCGGCCCACCAGGACCAAGCCTAGCACCCCCCCACCCATCAGGAACAGGGTAGCAGGTAGTGGAACTGGGTTAATTTGGCAATAACCGGTAAGGGACGCAATATCCCCATGGCCGGTTAGAGTAAAGGAAACAGTTTCACCAAATACTGCCAAAGGTCCATTAGGACCGGCCGCGGGACCAAAAATATGGGCACCATAAACATAAAGGGCACCCGGATTTCCTGGTCCAGAAGTTTGCGCCGGCCCCACTCCCCAGGTAAACCCGTTGGCAAAGTTTACTTGGATGTCAGTCTGATTGAAGGGAGCAATCGTTACGGCATTGCCGGTGAAGTCAGTTAACCCACCTGAGATAGAGGCGTTTACGGTGGTAGGTCCAGGGCCCAGGGCAATGGGAATCGCCACCACAAAGCCGAAGTTGAGTGGATTGGCGGTGGGGTTAATTGCCGTTAAACCCCAGGCAATGGCGGGATCTGGATTAGCCAAGCCATTTAGTTGAATCGAGGCGCCCCCGCCATTGCTAAAGGCACTGGCAAGATTATATACTTCTTTATCATCGATAACCACCTTGGCCATATCGACTATTTTGGTATCTTGGCCGATTTGCAGCATTATCTGCCCCGGTCCGATAAGATTTGCCGACGCAGCCAAGCTTAGACCCAGGACCAAAAATACGGCCAGCATTAAGGCTGGGATTTTTTTCATATGACCTCCTTTCTCAATATTGGGGTTCCTCTGATCGTCCCGGCTCTCTCATAATTTCTATCCGCTAGCCTTCGAAGATCGCGCCGCCGGCGCCCTCCACCATCCCGTAACCCTTGACTAGAATATATAAAATCGGGATATCTAAGGGCGACCACACCCGCTCAAAACCCAATTCCTTATTCTTAGCATCGCTCACCGGGGATTTTGGGCCTGCTAATAGTCGTTATCACCCCCTTAAAGCTGTCAAATGGCCTCTTCCGCTTGCCTAGCCTGATGAACCAATAACCGTAAAAAATTATACTAAATCACTCTTCAGGATAACCCATACTACCCTGTGCTGTATATATGCAATAAATGAGCCATTATATTTTGTTTGGATAACTTTCCGATTTCATTCATTAATTCAAAAAATAATCATTGCACCTAACAGGCGATCTGTTCACCAAGTTGAACATCTAAAACTTTTTATGATAATTAAATTAATTATTATCGTTAGTTATGTCATGTTTAAGCCTATAAATCAGATAGTTAAGATTTTAAACAACAACGGTTAAAAAATTTTGGATTAGGTTCAAAGAAATTTACTGACTTCCAAAAAGTGATGATCCCCTGGCCAGACTGCTATTCCTGGTCCAGGTTAAACAGGCGGCGGATATAGTTAATCTCTCGGCTGGTGTCTTTGGGGTGGTGGTTGCGTTTCATGTAGAGAATTGGGTCGTGCAACAGTTTATGAGTAATAGATTGGGTCAGGACCTGCAGCGATTTGATCTGCTCCGGGGAAAGCGGCCCCAACTGGCTTAAGGTCTTTTTCAACTCGTTCTGGCAGATGTGATCGGCCTTTTCCTGGAGGGCAATGATGGTCGGATAAACCGCCAGGGATTCCCGCCACTGCAAGAATTTCAGGACCTCGGCGGCGATGATGCGCTCCGCCTTGACCGCCTCTTGTTGGCGATAGCGGCGATTGACTTCGATAATCCCCTGTAAGTCATCAATGTTATAGAGATAAACGTTGTCCAGGGTATTGATTTCGGGATCCAGATCGCGGGGCACCGCGATATCAATCAGGAACAGGGGCTGTTGTTTGCGTAGGCGCATAGCCCGCTTGAGCTGATCCCGGGTTAAAATCTGTTCGGTCGCCCCGGTGGAGCTGATCATAATATCTATTGTTAATAACTGACATTCCAGCTCGGCCAGGCTAATGGCGTCGCCCCCGAAGCGCCGGGCCAATTTCAGGGCGCGCTCCAGAGTGCGGTTCGCCACAATGATCTGGGAGACACCGTAGTGTTTCAAATGCTCTACCGCCAACTCGGCCATCTCCCCGGCACCCACTAAGAGAGCGGTTTTATTGGTCAAAGTGCCAAAGATCTTGCGGGCCAGTTCCACTGCGGCATAACTGACGCTGACCGCCTGGCAGCCGATCCCGGTCTCACTGCGGATGCGTTTGGCCACGGAAAAGGTCTTGTGGAGCAGCCGGTTGAGGATGGCTCCGGTGGCATGTTGTTGGGTGGCCAAGCGATAGGCCTCTTTCACCTGCCCCAGAATCTGCGGTTCACCGATTACCATCGAGTCCAGGCCGCTGGCCACCCGAAACAGGTGTTGGATGGCCTCGCCCTCCTGGTGGATATACATGATTCGTTCCCGTTCCTCTGGGGGGAGGTCGGCCAGATTGAACAGGAAAGCTTGCACCCGGGGGACGGTCTCCGGGGGATCAGCAGTGGTAAACAGCACCTCCACCCGGTTACAGGTAGAATAGAGCACTACCTCCTGGAGGCCCGGCAGATGCCTTAATTCTTGGTATCCGGCGTAAAGATCTTGCAGGCCGCCAGCCAATTTTTCCCGGATTTCCAGGGGCGCGGTGCGATGATTGATGCCCAATAAGACCAGATTCATGGCTGACGGACAAAACTTTCAAAACTGTGGTAGCCTTGCAGCCACAGGTTGGCGCCCACAAAAGTCACCACCAGCACCAAGAAGCCGATGATGGCCATCAGTGCCGCGCGTCGCCCCCGCCACCCGACGGCCAGGCGCTCGTGCAATAGCACGGCATATATTAACCAGGCGATCAGGGTCAGGGTCTCCTTGGGATCCCAGCGCCAAAAGCTTCCCAGAGTGTATTGGGCATAAATCGAACCGGTGATAATCCCGGCGGTCAGCAAGGGGAAGCCGATGGTCAGACAGTAGTAGTTTAAGGCGTCCAGGGCTTCCAAGGACGGCAAGCGGCGATAGAAAAAGCCGAATTTTTTGCTCTTCAGCTGATGTTCCTGCACCAGATAAAGTATGCCACCCATAAAGGCCAACGTAAAGGTAGCGTTCCCTAACAGGGCGGTAGCGATATGAAATGACAGCCACAGACTCTGTAAGAGCGGTGCCACCGGGCCGGGCTGAGGCAGAATCAAGGAGCCGGTCAGGGTCAGGGCCGCCAACGGCGCCACCAGGGTCCCCAGCACCCGAATCGGATGCCGCCAGGTAAGGAATAGAAAGGCACCTACCAGGGTCCAGGAAAATAACCTCAAGGCCTGCCCCAGGCTGGCTCCCGGAAAGTAGCCCTGCTCCATGACGGCCAGGATCAGGTCCAGGGTATGGAGCATCCACCCGCCGCCCATTACCCAGACGCCATAGCGATAGAGCCGCTCTTGCTGGATCAACAGATAGGCCAGCCAGATGGCGGTCGCGCCAAAATAGCCCACCAGGACCACAGACAGGATCAGGGTTTCCATCCGGCTGCCATCTTAAAACAAAAGAGCTGGTTAATTCCGGTTGAGACTGATACCGCCATCGCTCAAGGCCGGGAGAAAGCCAAACTCTGTAAGCTGGTCAGATCTTCGGGAGGCAAAATCGGGCCCAGGAACTCCTCTAAAATGCCTTTTAGCCGCGACTGATCCTGGGATACCAGGGCTTCCCGCAACGGGCTGTTTACCAGTCGGGTAAACAGGGGCAGATTGTCGGGATGATCGCGGCGTCGGGACAGGACCTTACCCCGAATCGCCCCCAGAAAATCCAGATAAGGCCCATACTCGGGTCCAAAATGGTATTCTAACTCCTGGCGCAACTTTTTGGCCAGAGCCGGGCTCAAACCGCCGGTACCGATGGCGATGGTCAGTTCCCCGCGGCGCAGGCTGGCGGGCACGATAAACGTACATAAGGCCGGGGCATCAACGATATTTACCGGCAATCGCCGTTCCTGGGCTGCCCTGCTGATGCGCTGGTTGAGTTCGGGATCATCGGTCGCGCCGATCACCAACACCATGCCATCTAGTTGGTGAGGGGAAAACTCGTCTTTCAGGTAGCGAATGGCCCCCTTGTGCCACAGATCCTGCAAGCCCGGAGTGAGCTCTCGGCTGACCACCGTGACCTGAGCGCCAGCTATTAGTAAATCCTCCACCTTCCGTTCGCCGATGGTCCCGCCTCCGACGACCAGACAGGGCTTATCCACAATATTTAGAAAAACCGGATAGACTTTCACCTAATATCCCATCTCATGATCTTGTACCCAATTTATCAAGCTTATCTGAGCAATGCAAGGAGTTTCCGAGGTCTGAGGGCGAGCCGGAGCGGCGATCTGAATAGGGTTTTTCAAGAAGAAGTTTTTCGGACCAGGGCTGTATGAAACTCAGGCCTATTTCCCGGCCCGGCTGGGCCAGAAGCTCAGATAGGCCAGACCCAGGTACTCATGCCAGGCCGCCTCCATCGTGGTTAAACAGTTGCCGGAAGGTAAATAATCATCATAGGAATAATCCCTGCCCCCGCGAAAGTCAGCCGGGGCCGGAATCGGCCGCATTCCCAAAAGCTGGAAAATACGCATGGCGCGGGGCAGATGCGCTGCCGAAGTGACCAGCAAAAAGGGGGTATCTTTAACCAGGTTCTGGACGCCGGTGGCATTGGAGTGGGTATCGATGGCCTGGGTCTCCGCTACCAATTTGTCGGCCGGCACCCCCTGGCTCTGAGCAAAGGCGACCATCATTTCCCCGGAACTCTTCTCCATATAGGGTACTTTTCCACCGGTCATGATCAGGGTGGGGCGTCCCGAGAGCAGGTGAAACAGGCGAATACCTTCCGCCACCCGCAGGGCGCTGGCCTCATCAAGTTTACTGGTCGCCGGGACCTCAAGATTGTATCGGACCCCCCCCGCCCG
>JAQVHY010000045.1 GCA_028695935.1 Desulfobacca sp. | reverse complement strand
TGGAGCGGCAATTGCGGGAATCCGGGGCCGAAGCCTTGTCTTTTCCGACGATCGTCGCTTCCGGGCCCAATAGCGCCCGACCTCATCACCATCCCGGTGAGCGGCCGATCCAAGCCGGGGAGCCGATTATTATCGATTTGGGGGCTCGTTTCCAGGGTTATTGTGCCGATATGACCCGGACGTTTGTCCTGGGGGAGCCGGATGACCGGTTTAAAGAGGTCTATGGCGTGGTGCGGACCGCCCAAAAAACCGCCGAGGACGGCATTCGGGCCGGAATGTTATCGGACGCCGCCGATGCCCTGGCCCGACAGGTAATCAGCGACGCCGGCTATGGTGACTATTTTGGCCATTCCCTGGGCCATGGCGTGGGGCTGGCAGTCCATGAGCGCCCCAGCCTGAGTCCCCTGAAAGAGCGCGCTACTCCCCTCAAAGCGGGCATGGTGGCCACCGTCGAACCCGGCATCTATCTCCCCGGCTGGGGCGGGGTGCGACTCGAGGACATGATCCTGATCCATGAAGATCGGGCCGAGGTGCTCAATGCCGATCGGAATTTTTATGGGTTTGACTGATCGTTACCAGTCCGGGAGAAATCTCACCTAAGGCCGATACCGATTATTGAGGCTTGAGGTGAATATAGGTAAACAGTCCTTTGGCCACCAGTTTGCCCTGGTTATGAACTTCCACCTCCCCCAGGGAGATGGTCTGGCCGCGTCTGACAATCCAGGCCACGGCTTCGACGATTCCCTGGCGCACCGGAGACAAAAAATTGATTTTTAATTCCACAGTGCTGATCAATTCCCCGTCGGGAACCAGGGAGAACAGGGCAAAGGCCACGGCCTCATCGGCTAGCGCGGTGATTACCCCGCCTTGCAAGAGACCGACGGCATTAGTCAGTTGGGGGTGAAAGGGCAGGACAAACCGGGCATATCCCTCTCCCGGTTCCGGAACCTCAATACCGATAAAACTGATGAACGGATTGGCCGCAATCAGGGCGCGGAGCTTAGCCTCCAACGCGGCAGATAGGGGTTGATAGTCGGTTTTCATCTACTCAGATCCTCAACCTCAGGGACTAGACCGCAATAACGCCGGAAGCGAGATTTGAGGTCTTGACCTCTTGACAATGTCGGTTTAAATGTCCAAAATTAATATTGAATCAATTAATTTTTAATAATTATTATCAAAAAGGTAAAGTTAGAAGTCCTGAGATATATCAACTAATGGTTAATCTCTGTTTAAAATCCCAATATATGCCTATCTAAAGGAGATAACAAGATGAAGATTGCGGTAAGTGGCAAGGGCGGGGTAGGCAAAACCACGCTGGCCGCTTTGTTGATTAAATATTTTCGGGAGCACGGCAAGAAAGTCCTGGCCGTCGATGCCGATCCGGATGCCAATCTGGCCGTGGCCCTGGGTGTGGCCGATCCCAGTTCGATCACTCCGATCTCCCAAATGAAAGACCTGGTGGCGGAACGCACCGAATCGACCCCGGGCAGTATCGGCGGCATGTTTAAGTTGAATCCCAAGGTGGATGATATTCCCGAAAATTATTCCGCCTCGGTGGACGGCGTCAAGCTCATGGTGATGGGCGGCGTCAAACGGGGCGGCAGCGGCTGCGTCTGTCCGGAAAGCGTGCTGTTACGGACCTTGATTACCCACCTGGTGCTGTTTCGCGACGAAGTGGTGGTCATGGATATGGAAGCGGGCATCGAACATTTAGGCCGGGCGACGGCCAGGTCGGTGGACAAATTGATCGTCGTCGTCGAACCCGGTCGCCGTAGTATCGAGACCGCCCAGCACGTCCAGCAGTTGGCTCAGGATATCGGCATCAGTATGGCTCAGGTGGTATTGGTGGGTAGTAAAATCCGCAATGCTGCTGATAAAGAATACCTGCTGGCCAACCTGGCGGGTTACACCTTTCTGGGATTTTTGCCTTTTGATGAAAAGGTGATTGAATCGGACCTGAAGGGCGTGCCGCCCTATGACCTGAACCCCGAAAGCCTGGCTGCGGTCCAGGAGATCGGTGATAATCTGAGCCGTATGCCATCCTGACTTATTAATAGAGTTTAATTCTTCACTTCTGGCCTGGGGATAGTTGCCCCAGGCTTTTTTTATGTAATTTAGCCATTAAATCGATATTACTAGCACCGGCATCTGTTCGGTGCCCGAGCACAGTTTGAAAACTTGTGCCAGCGGTATGATCTTAGGTCTGAACATTGGTTGGAAGGGGAAGCGGCTTGTCGTGCTGCCTAAAAATTTCGGTAAATGTCGGAGACTATAGTTGAGTTTTTATTGATACCAAGCTAAAATCGGGTCGGTCGTTTCTGATTAAGTGTCCCGGCTGATTAATATTTGGGTTAGTTTAGCTCAGGGTGCCTAAAACCACTCGAGCACGAGTCTGTTTTGCCAAAGGGAGAGCAGGAAGTTATGGCTGATAAATCTTTTCAGTTTAGGATGTGGCTGAACCAGTTAACCGAGAAATTCCCTGGACTTCAAAAAGGGTGGGGCCGACTGCTTAATGGCTTGACTCGATTCCATGAGCGGTTCTCCGATCCGGAAAGGCTTTCCTGGCTCAAGGTCTCCCCGGCTCGGGCCCACCTGGTCATTGACGAAATCGGCTATGGCTCGGAACCAAAACCAAGTTTCTATGCCATGTTGGCTACTGCCACGCTGATCGCCAGTTTCGGCCTGGTGGCTAACAGCACCGCGGTAATTATCGGCGCCATGTTAGTCGCACCCTTGATGACGCCCATCCTGGGTATTGCGCTGGCCCTGGTCCGGGGCGATGCCGGGCTGTTGGGGCGCGCCATGCGGGCGGAGGGCACCGGCATTGTGGTGGCCATCGGCATTGCCGCCCTGTTTGGCTCCCTACCCCTGGCCGTGGAAGTTACCCCGGAAATGCTGTCTCGCACCCAGCCCAATTTGTTGGATTTATTAGTGGCGATTCTGGCCGGATTCGCCGGGTCCTTTGCCCTGGTCAATGAACGCCTGAGCCCCGCCCTACCGGGGGTGGCCATTGCCACGGCCATTGTGCCGCCGCTGGCTAATACCGGTTTATGTCTGTCAGTCTCGGCTTATCAGGGCGCGTCGGGTTCGTTCCTGCTCTTCTTAGCCAATTTTTTAGCCATCTTACTGGTCGCTTCGGCGACTTTTTTCTTCGCGGGCCTGGCCCCCTACATCCAGGTAGAACAGAAGCGGCAGTTAGTCCGCCGGCTGGGGATCGCCGGCATCGGCTTTTTCATCGTGGCGGTCATTCTGACCCATGCCCTGGTGCGCATCGTCCAAGACAGATACCTGACCAGTTCGATCAAAACGGTGTTATCCTCGGAATTATCCCGGCTTCCGGCGACTTCCTTGGATCACCTCATCCATCAGGTTTATGATGATAAAATTTACATCTTGGCGACGATCCGGACTCCCGAAGTCCTGTCCCCCGATCAGGTAGATGAAATCCAGAAGGTATTAACCCGCGAAACCCATCAACCCATTGAACTGATAGTGCGTTGTCTGGCGGCGAGGGACATCAGCGCTACTGGTTCTACCAGCCAGGTGACTGCCCGGAATCTGAACGGCTTTTTCCTTACCGAAAAACTGAATCCTGAAGTGATGAAAGTTCAGGTCGCCGAACAGGCCCTGCGCGAACTCCTGGAAACTCGGCCAGATCTGAAATTGATTAATGTCAGTATGCTCTACTTCCCGCGGGGGCCAGTTATTTTAGCCACTATCCAGTCCTCGCGGACGCTAATCTCAGCCGAGGTGCAGGAATTTGAGCAGGTAATCCAGGATCGCCTGCAGGATCCTGATATCCGCCTGCTGACCCGGTGTATGACCACCGATGAAATAGATCACAAAGGGCGGATTCTCTATGGCTGGTCCCACTTCGGAGCGCTAACCGCAGAGGAAATACGCCTGCGGGACCTGATTGAGGGGACGGTGCGCCGGGAAATCGACAAAATTCCGGAAATCTTTGCTACCAACGTCGATGCCGCCCCGCAACAAGGTTTTTGGGCGGTGCGGGTCGAGGCCGTCGGGGCCAGAGTCATTTCCGTCAAAGATGTCGCCCGCCTGGAAAAAACGGTTTCCAGCCGGGTAGGCGAACCAGTGCAGATTTATCTCTGGTCCCGGGCCGAAGCCATGGTCACCACCAAAGGCTATAGTTCGATAGAAGAATTCACCCGCCAGAAGCTCAAGGAGCGGGAGGCGGCTTCCTTGAAAAGCCAGCCCCCGCTGGAGGATATAACTGAGGACAACCGTTAGCATTCGAGTAGAAAATGTATCCGCAGCTACGCTAGACACAGGAAAAACAGAGGCCTCGATTATGATAAAAAAATTTCCTGGGCTTCAAACCTGGCGGGCGCGATTTGCTGGTAGAGTCGCCCGGTTCCGAGAGAAGCGACTTGATATTAAAGGGTTTTCGTGGTTCAAGGTATCCCCGGCGCGGGCTAACCAAGTCATAGAGGAAATCAGCTATGGCTCGATCCCGCAACCAAGTTTCTTTACCATGTTGGCGACCGCCACCTTGATTTCCAGTTTTGGCCTGGTAGCTAACAGTGGCGTAATCATCATCGGCGCCATGCTGGTATGTCCTCTGATGACGCCTATTCTAGGTATGGCGCTGGCCCTGGTCCGGGGCGATGCCGGGCTGTTGGGGCGCGCCATCAGGGCTGAGGCTACCGGCATTGTGGTGGCCATCGGCATTGCCGTGCTGTTTGGCTCCCTGCCTCTGGCACTCGAAGTTACTTCGGAAATGCGGGCCAACACTCAGCCCAATTTATTAGATCTGCTCGTTGCGGTTCTGGCCGGATTTGCCGGCTCTTTCGCTTTGGTCAATGCACGCCTCAGTCCAGCCCTGCCAGGAGTGGCGATTGCTACTTCCATCGTGCCGCCACTGGCCAGCACCGGTCTCTGTCTGGCGCTGGGGGCCTATCAGGGGGCTTGGGGGTCGTTCCTGCTCTTTTTAGCCAATTTCCTGGCTATTATGTTGGTTGCGGCGGCCGTCTTTTTCTTTACAGGTCTGGCCCCCCAGATCGAAGCGGTGCAGAAAAGACATCTACTCCGCCAGATCGGGGTCGCCGGGATCGGCTTTGTCGTTGTCGCGAGCATTTTGACCCACGCCCTGGTACGTATGGTGCAGAATAAATATCTGACCGGTTCGATCAGAAAAGTGCTTGCTGCGGAATTTTCCCAGTTTCCCGGGACTTCGGTGGACAACTTCATCCATCAATTCTATACCGAAAAACTTTATATCTTAACCACCATCCGCACTCCCGAGGTACTTTCCCCGGATCGGGTAAAAGACATCCAGGGAAACCTGGCGGACCGGCTAAAACTGCCCACCGAACTGATTGTCCGCTGTATTTCAGCAAAAGATATCAGTGCCCATGGCTCTACAAGCCAGGTAGTGGCCCGGGATCTAGACGGTTCTTTTCTCACCGAGAAGTTGAACCCCGAGGTTCTGAAGGTCCAGTTCGCCGAACAGGCCCTGCGCGAAATCCTGGAGACTCGACCAGATTTGAAATTAATCAATGTCAGTATGCTCTATTTGCTGCGGGGGCCAGTTATTTTAGCAACTATCCAGTCGTCGCGGACGCTAATCTCAGCCGAGGTGCAGGAATTTGAGCAGGTAATCCAGGATCGCCTGCAGGATCCTGATATCCGCCTGCTGACCCGGTGTATGACCACCGATGAAATAGATCACAAAGGGCGGATTCTCTATGGCTGGTCCCACTTCGGAGCGCTAACCGCAGAGGAAATACGCCTGCGGGACCTGATTGAGGGGACGGTGCGCCGGGAAATCGACAAAATTCCGGAAATCTTTGCTACCAACGTCGATGCCGCCCCGCAACAAGGTTTTTGGGCGGTGCGGGTCGAGGCCGTCGGGGCCAGAGTCATTTCCGTCAAAGATGTCGCCCGCCTGGAAAAAACGGTTTCCAGCCGGGTAGGCGAACCAGTGCAGATTTATCTCTGGTCCCGGGCCGAAGCCATGGTCACCACCAAAGGCTATAGTTCGATAGAAGAATTCACCCGCCAGAAGCTCAAGGAGCGGGAGGGGACTGCTAAGGAAAAACAGTCCACTATCCCTCCCGCCGCTTCTTTTGGCCAATAAGGGCTAACTGCTGGTTGGGGTCTAAAACGGCTCAAACATTTCTGGTCGCGCCTTACGGCCGGTCGGGGTCGCCTTGGGCTTGGTGGGAGGGGGCGCGGCCTGAGCGGGGGCTGGAGCAAAAGTTGAGGGCTCGGCGGGGACCTCCTCCTCAACCGCTTCGGAAGCTGCTTCTGTCTCTACCTCTCCTTTAGTCGAGGCCGCGGGCGCGGCTCGTCGGATGGTGCGGCGCACTACGACCCGATCCAAGGACAGGTCGCGCAGTTCTAGCCAACCCTGGCTCTGATCACGCTGCACCTGGACCCGGACCCACCCTTGCTGGGGATGAGGGTCTAACAGTCTAACCTGATCATTCAACCTTAGTTTGGTGACGGCCTGGGCTTTGTCGTTGGGGCTGGTCCGCAAGCGTCGCCCCCAGCGGTTGACATAAAAATCCGTTACCTCGTCTAATTTAAAATACCTTTCGCTGGCCCAGCCGGAGCGACCGTCGGCGGTTACTACCTTAAACCAGCCTTCCGAACTCTGATCGGTCTTTTCGACGCGCTCATTCAGGGTAACCGTGGCGGTCACATTACTTTGAGGATTAGGATCATTGCGGAGGGCCAACTCTTTGGCTCCCACGTAATAATATAACGCCCGTTCCACCGGAGTCGCTACCGGTGCCGGGGCCGACGTGGCACAACCCCATAACATCAATACCAGGGCGCTTAAGACCAGAAATCTAAACCAGGACATTGCCAGCCCTCCTTTAAAAAAATAATCAAATTGTGATGTTAACCGTCTTATAAGGTTTTCGGTTTTCTGTTTTAAAAAATTAAGGAAAATTTATGCTGAGGGTTAACCTTCATTGCCCTTAAAGGATTTTTCGTTTCCCAAGTTAACCCGGTCAAACGGTTCCTTTTATCCCTAAGGCACAGTTTTTATATAGAAATAACGTATTTTAGGACAAACCTATTGACACCGTCAAGATAAATGTTAATTTTTATAATTTAAGAGGTGGGGATCAGTGGCCGGTTACACATTTCAAGCCACGCATAAACATATACTTCGGGAAGCAGTGGTCATTGCCGAGGAAGTGACCAGTGATTTCTATAAATTATCCCGAAACCAGTGGCGGCAAACCCCTTATGATATTCTTACCTTAGAGGAATTGCGGCAGCCCGAGATCTCAACGCATGCCTTGGCCCTGGTGGCTAAATATAACTGCTGTCGGCCCGGTCGGGTGCTTAAATCGGCCCATTTTGATCTTTATCGCATCTGCCTCCAGGATCATAATATTCTGCGTAAGCTAGCGCAAAGTGAAAAATTTAGCCTGTTGCCGTTATTGCTTTATATAGTTACCCATGAGTTGGTTCATGTGGTGCGCTTTGGCCATTTCTTGCAACTCTTCGAAGTCCCCGAGACTGATAAGGCTAAAGAGGAGGCCCGGGTCCACCAGCTTACCCAGCAAATTTTGGCCCCGCTCCGGATGCCACGTCTGGACGAGGTTTTGCTATATTATAGTAGGGGTGAAGATCACAGCAATCTTAGCCAGCGAGCGCATAATTCTTTAACTTGTTGAGGAGGTTTGTTGACATGCCGATTTACGAGTACCAGTGTAGCGCCTGTGGTCAGGTGATTGAGGAATGGCAAAAATTTTCCGATCCGCCGTTGACCACCTGCCCCAGCTGTGGCGGGTCTTTGACCAAGCTCATCTCGCACAGCGCCTTTCATCTCAAGGGCAGCGGCTGGTATGTAACCGATTACCACCGGAGTAACCCGGGAAGCGCCAAGAGCAGCGAATCCCCGGCCGAAAAAAGCCCCCCGGCTGCCGCTGAGCAGCCCCCGGCGGTAAAATCTGACGATTAGAACATTTAGGCAACTCTGGCATGAGTCCGGCCTGAGTTGCCGGCTCATGCTTCATGTACCTAAAGCAAAGGATCATTGATTGTGGCTGAAATCAAGAGTGCACTGGAATTGGCTCTCGAAAAGGCCGAACGTCTGGGCCGGGCTACCGAGCAAGAAATGCAGGAGGCCCAAGACCGGGACTGGGGCCGACATCTAGCCGCCGATTTTCTCCGGGACAAAGTGGAATTAGAGGAGGAGTTGCAAAAGGTCCCGGCTAAGTCCCAAGCCCTGGTGATGACTAATATTAAAGAGGTGCTGTTGCGTAATATTACCCTGTCCCGCCAGGGGGGCCCAGACCCTACCTTCCCACGGGTCCAGTCCGGGTTGCTCCAAGTAGCCCAGAATAAAAAGGCCATGCAACGCCTATTGAATGAAGTAGCTCAGTTACTCAAGAATTTTGAGCAGGTCCGGCAAAAAAGCTACGAGCAGCTTAAGGCCAGTTTTGCCGCGGGATTAGACAATATCCAGCGGGCCATGGCAGCCCAGATGCATATGAAGGTCAAGATTGACGTGGAACACACCCCCCAGTTTCAGGAGGAGTGGAACAAATTTGAGTCTAATTTAGTAAACCAGTTCGAACCCCGGCTGGAACAGTACAAGGCCCAGATGTTGGTTCTGTAACTCATTTTGGCCTTGATCGATCGATCAGGCGCAGCCAGTTATCTGCAAAAATGGCCTGCGTTACCTCCCGGGGCAGGCCTAGACTTAAAATCTTATCACGTTCGTAAGCCGGATGGCCAAAAGGATAATCACTGCCAAAGAATAATCGCTCACTGCCGTAGCGGTCCAGGTAACTTCTGAGGTCGGTGAGCGTGGCCAACGCGGTATCGGCATAGACCCGCTCCAAGGACCAGATTCCGGCCTCTGCCAACCGCTGAAATCCCCCGTTTAAGGCCCCCAGATGGGGGATAATCATCGTGGCCTGGGGAGCCAGGGTGTTGATGAAAAAAATCGTATTACGGGCCGTTTCTTCCAATAAAATTGGTAGCCCTAGATCATGCACCCGGCGCAGAAAGGCGGCGCAACGCGGGTCCTCGTAGTGATATTCGGGTTCATCAGCGTGGCGATGCCATTTAATGGCGCAGAATTCCGGTCCCAACTCCGCTTCGGCAAAATCATTCCAGACAAAAAAATAAGGGTATAATTTCAGTTCCGCATCCTGTAAGGACCGCAGGTAAAGATTGGCCTGCCGCCGGCTAGTCTGCCAGGCCGGGGTATCTTCAAAATAGTAATCATAGCGGTCATAAATATCTTCTACCGGCGGAATCAGACCCACTCCCTCGAAACCGGCATTGACCAGCAAGGGACGGACACGCTCGAAAGGCCAAGAGACCTTTTGGACGCCGCAATGCACGTGGCTGTCAATGATTCGATAACGGGCCATGAAGGGCACTCAACAGGTCAGATGAAAGGCGGCTGCAGCCTTACGAGCCCCCGCGAGTTGATTAAAACGGGTGCAGGCTTCCCGGGTAGGCAATACCACCAGTTCAATATGCTGGTGACGCAGATGGTCTTCCAGCGCCTTATCGACCCGCATCCGACCGGGCATCCCGGTTCCCACCACCAAGACCTCGATCCCTGCGGCCAGGGCCTCCTGCACATCTTGAAGCTGAAGCAGGTGACTCTGCTGCCGCCACCAATCATCTTTGACCCGCTCCGGTAAAATCAGCACATCCTGGTGATAGGTGCGACCGTCAATGACAATCCTTCCGAAATCATAGGCTTCAATCTGCATGGCTTGGTTTACCTCCGCACTGGGCTCAGAAGCTATGCATATAAGGATCAAAATAGGGTGGCTCAAACCAATGCAAGTAGGGTGGCTGAAACCACTCCGGGGGCACAGTCTGCAGTTCAAAGGGGTACTCCCAGAGATAGATCTGCTGCGGAGCAAGCAGTAAGGCTTTATCCTGCTGACCGCTTACGGTCCCGGCCACGGTCACCTTGCGACCCTTGACGTAATAACTGGGATTCAAGGTTTCGGTGCTCTTTACCACGAATTGGCCGCCGGACGGCGAATGATCCAACGGTCTGAGCTTGAGGCCCAATTCCTGCTGGCTCACCCACAGCCAACTGCCGCCATTGGCCGGAGTCACTGACATGATTTCGCCGCCCAACACGACTACCCGCCCCGCCCATTTATCAGGTTGCTCCTGAAGTTCCTCAAAACTAAGGCTGCGATCGGCCTGGTCGAGGACAGGCGAGGAAATTACCGGTCCGCAACTTGCCAGTGCTAGACAAATGACGATCCCTCTTAGATCTCTGATTTTCATGGCCCCTTCCTTTTTATAACCATAATCATGGGATACGCCTTTAGCCAGACATGGTTTGGGACTAATCGGCCAGCCAGGAAAGATTGCTCTCTTCCAAGCGCTGGCGAATAGTGTTTTCCAATTCTTGGTAGGTGGGATCGTCCTGGAGAAATTGAAAAGGCTGAAAATCAAAGGATATTAGTCGCAGCAGGGGATCCTCGGCCAGGCTGGTTAAATAGGTTAAAGTCTGCTCCCGGTTTTGCAGTTGGGCGTAAGCCTTGGCGTAGAGTTCTTTATATTCAATCTCCAAGTAGTCCAGGGGGTAATCCGCGGGATTTTTATAGGTCAATAGCCTGGTCAGGGCTTCTTCCGGCCGCTGCAGCTTGAGGAGACAGCCGATCAGCGCCAGGCGAGCGGCATCGAAATCCGGCAGCAGGGCCAACACCCGATCATACTGATCAACGGCTTCGGCCAACTTGTTCTGAAATTCATAGATTTCCCCCAGCAGGAACAAGCCATCAACCAGTTTAGGTTCTAAATCCAACAGTTCTTCAATGTACTGGTAGGCCCGATCGATTTGCGCGGCGCTGCCCGCGGCCAGTAGTTTTTCCGCCACCAACAGTCGCAGCCAGAGATCATGGGGGGTAAGGTCAATGATCTTCTCCAGATAGCCCAACTCAACGTCGTCAATCACCGGATAACGAATGGTCACCCCCAGGGCGATCTGGGAAATGTGTTTTAGCTCATAAAGATAGGTTATTCCTTCAAAACCTTTTAGAATTGTCTCTTTGGGTTCAAAATCCACCCGGAAATGGGCCCGGCGACAGACCCGATAAGCACTATGGCTCAGATAGATTTTGGAGTGGGAGCCTTGGCGGCTTTCGGATTCGATGCGTTTGGCCAGATTGATCTGAAAACCCTCGGGGGTCGGGAATTCTTTATTCCCGGGATGCCAGCCCATGACGATCTTGCCAAAATTGATCCCGATGCCGACATCTTTGGGGCTTTGGCCAATATTTACCCGGGTGCGGTTGAAAGGCGACAGCAGCCATTTGATTTTCAAATGCAGGGCCATACTCAAGAGCGTCTTGAGATCAGCGGCCGGTGTGGTCAGTAGGATAAGGAATAATTCATCGCCTTTTAAGGTATAAAAAAAATTTTTATGTAACTGGTAGCGCCGGTTCCGCTTATCAAAAATTAGATATTGTTGGAAGGTGTTGACGGCAACTTCTTGAAATTGGGAGATAAATTTATTATAGTCCTCTAGCGAGGCATTATTTGAAACCTCCGCGCAATTGACGATATCGCCAAACAGAATAGCCGCTTCGACTATCTTGATGGTTTTGGTTTCTTCGGGCACTTTAGCTCTGGCCAGATTAAAAAATAAACACCTTGTATTCCGGGGCGGCCATCAGATCGACCAGCACCGCGCCTCCAGAGATTTTGGCCCGGTCAATCAGTTCATCCGGGGGGATCAGGCGCTTATTGGCACAGGCCTCACAGACATGGATAGTGGTCTGATGCACTTGGAGTTTGTCTAGCAGATCCTTCATCCGCTCCCCGGTAGTGGTGACGATGCCCTCGGCAATACCTAAATGAGCCCAATGCACGGCCTCATCTACTAGAAATAGTTCTACAAAATGGCCTTTATCGGCCGCGATACTGGCAAACTGGACGGCCCGCGTGGCCGCCCCGGCTTCTCCCAGGCCTTTGGTCAACACAAATAATAACTTGGTACGGGTCTCAGTTACCATGGATCTCCTCATTTTTACCACAATTATAGATTTTGTTATGATCAGATGTGGATGTCAAGCAATTTGTCATCGGTCTTCCCCTGCTGAGGTCCAACCTCTAGGAGCCCTAATGACCGCCAACTCCGAGATAAATCAGCACCAATACCACGGCGGCCGCGGCCAGACGGTAACCGGCAAATACCATAAAGGTATGGCTTTGCAGAAAGCGCAGTAGATATTTAATGGTAAAATAGCTGGAGAGCACTGCGGCGATAAACCCCAGGCTAGAGGGCAACAGATGAAAATTATCGGCCCCGCCCTGGATTATTTTAATAGTGTGCAATAGCCCGGCCCCGAAAATAACCGGGGTGGACAGCAGAAACGAGAAACGGGCCGAGGTCTCCCGGGTCAGACCGAGAAACAAGCCGGTGGTCATGGTTATGCCGCTCCTTGACACCCCCGGCATAATGGCTAGGGCCTGGGCCAGACCGATAAGCAGGGCATCCTTAAGGGTGAGGCCGGGCAGTTGCCGTTTATGTTGGGCCAGCTTTTCGGCCAAAATCAACAAGATACCGACCGAACCCAACAAGATCGCAATCCGCACCGGACTGCGGAAGATGGTTTCCGCCTGACGTTCCAATAGATAGCCGGCCAATCCGCCCGGAATGGTGCCCAGAACCAAATACCAGAACAACCGCCGTTCAAAGCGGTTGTACCGCGTGGGTTGAAACAGGGCCTGAGCCATGCCCCACCATTCCGGCCAGAAATAGGCCACTAAGGCCACCAGCGTGCCGACATGCAAAATAATGTCAAATCCTAACCCGGCTTCCTGAACCTTTAAGAAATGTTCCAACAGGGCCAGGTGGCCGGAGCTGGAGATGGGCAAAAATTCAGTTAATCCTTGAATAATCCCTAAGAAAATGGCCTCTAAGACATGCATCGCTAAATACCGCCGTGAGTCGATCAGATAATGCCGGTTCCCAAACCAGCCGCAATCAATAACAGCATCACCGCTACCAAGATTTGAATCATATCCAGAGTTACTTTTTTTAGCAACCGGTTTCCCAGAAAGGTGCCCAAAAACGCCGAGAGGGTCGCGGCAATTAAAATAGCCAGATTGTCAGTCTTTAGGGCCCCGGCCATATGGGTACCATACACCGACAGGCGGGCCAGATCTACCAGACAAGCGATCACCACGCCGGTGGCGATAAAGCTCTGGGGGGTCAACCCGGAGCGGATCAAAAAGGCGCTGCGCAGTGCGCCCTGATGTCCTGACAGCCCGCCAAAAAAGCCGCTGAGGAGCCCGCCGACCGGAAGCCAGCGTTTTTCAAAGGCCAGGTGTTTAAATCTGGGTGCCAGCTCCATCATGGCAAAACCGATCATCAACAGGGCCACTACTACCTTTATCGGCATGACCTGGTAATAACGGTTCCCCAGTTGATACTCCACCAAAGGCTTCAGGTCGCTAAGCCAGACGAGGGTCTGGGCTCCAATTCCGGCGGCCAGAATCGCCGGCAAACTAAAGCGCCAGAGCACGCCCAGGTCGGCATGTCTCCCCAACATGATTAATTTTAACAGGTTATTCAGCAGATGGACGATAGCCGTCAGGGCAATGGCCAATTCCAAGGGGAAGAATAAGGCGAACACCGGTAGAAACAGGGTGCCCAGTCCGAAACCGGAGAACAGGGTCAAGGCCGCGGTGACCAGGGCCGCCAGACAGATAATAATGTATTCCATGGGTTAACCAGGCGAGTCTTGATATCAAAGCTTAGGAAATACTGGGGTAGGTTAGCTGCAATCCCACCCCCACTTCCCGGAGGGGCGCGGCCTGGGCCAGGGCGATCTTGGACCTAAGGTCAGTGCAATGGCAGGCGTGTAACCCTTGCAGGCCTAACTTAGCGAGATAAGCTGTGGTCTTTTCTAACCGCTCCGCCGTGGGGTCGAGCAGATGCAAGCCGCCAATGATGTCCACGACCCGATCCTCGCCGCAAACCTGGCGGGCATAGTCCACGGTATTGCAGATCCCGGCATGGGCGCAACCCACGATGATCACCAGACCATGCGGCGATTTATAGGCCAGGGCGGAATCATCCAATAACAAATCGGGCTGGTGGTCATCGCCCTGGACGATCTCGCCCAGCGGCTCGGCTGCCTCAAAATCAAATCGCCGCTCGATTTCGCCCAAGAACAGCAATCGGTCGCTTAAGGCAACCGGGGTTCGAGAAAGCTGGAGAGGGAAATGCCGGGCCAACTTGGATTGGTCTAACATCGAGCCGATTTCGGGCAAGCTGTCCAGCCTCTTGGTCTGAAAGACCTCGGGGTGACCGACAATTATTGGTCGATGATGTGGCACCCCCTCGATCGCCGCTTCGGTAAACAGCCGGATTAAGGGAACCAATCCCCAGGTATGATCCAAGTGTCCGTGGGATAGCACCACATAGTCCAGATGACGCAGGTCCAGGCCCATTTTTTGGGCGTTAAGGATAAAAATCTCCGAATATCCCACGTCCAGGAGGATGCGTCGCCCGTCTTCCTGAATAAATAACGACAGCCCCGGCTCTCCTAAGAAATAGCGGTCAATCAGCGTGTGGTTGTCCACCAGGACGGTGAGTTCCAAAAAGATTCCTCTCGAAAATTACCTATCGGACGGGTTGGGGAGGCTTACAGCTCTCTGGGCGCCTAAAACCCCTGGTAATGGTTTAGACAAGACGGAGATTCGGAGTCAAGTAGACAGGTTACCAATCGGCGTCGAAGAGATAAGTGAAATAGGACAGGAACCCGCCCTCCGACTTCTTCTCGGGGCTGGCCAGGATTTTTTGGCACTCAGCAATATATTTTTTGACCTGAGCCATTTTGGGGTAATCCGGGTATTCTTGCTCGACGGTTAGAAATCGGTCCAGGGCCGACTCATAATGCTCGGTTTTATAATAGAATTCGCCAACATAGAATTCATGTTCGGCCAGATCCAGAAGACATTTCTGGCTATATTCGTCAGCCTTAGGGATGAATTCAGATTCAGGGAACTTCTGTTTCAGACGCCGGAATTCCTGTAAGGCCCGGGCGGTAAAGGTCTGGTCGCGATCAATGGTGGAACGCTGCCGGTAAAAGCACATTCCTTGCTGAAAAATGACGTACGGAATGGCATTATTAGTGGGATGCAGCTTCTCAAAACTTCTATAGGCCTCCAAGGCCTCATCATAATTACGCTTATAGAATTTGGCGTCGGCGACCTTGATCTCGGCCAGCAGCGCCTGATCGCTATAAGGATAGCGGTCCTTTAGTTTTTCAAAGGCATCGATGGCGTCATCATAATTTTTCTTTTTTAACTTTTTGATGCCCTCCTGAGCCAGGGCCTCGGGAGGCTTTTCCTCTTTTTTGCTGCCGAACAGATTGCCGACCCAGCTACAACCCTCCATCAACCCCACGAGGGTGAGGAGCAGCAACAGCTTGATGAAAATACGTCTTGGCATGGCCGATTACCTCATTTTGCGGTGTTCTAAATATTGTTCGCAGGCAAATGCCGCAATCGCCCCGTCTCCCACTGCCGTAGAGATCTGGCGCAGCATTTTGGACCGGACGTCCCCGGCCGCGAATATACCTGTTAGGTTAGTGGCCATCTCTGCATTGGTAATGATAAAGCCCCGTTCATCAAGAGATACGGTGTCCTTAAGCCAGGCGGTATTCGGAGTTATGCCGACCCACACGAAGACCCCGCTGACCGCTAAGGTGCTTTCCTGACCGGTCTTGACGTTTTTCAGGCGGACCGCCCGGACGGATTGGTCCCCTTCAATCTCCTGGACCACGGTGTCCCAATGGACCTCGATCTTGTCATTAGCCAACACCTGCTCCTGGAGGATTTTAACCCCCCGAAAGGCATCGCGGCGGTGGATCAGGTGCACCTTCTGGGCGAAACGGGTTAAAAATACCGCATCCTGGAGAGCGGTATCGCCGCCGCCGACTCCGGCGACCACCTCATCCCGATATAAGGCCCCGTCGCAGGTGGCGCAATAGCTTACCCCTTTGCCGGTCAGGTCGGCCTCTCCGGGCACCCCTAGTTGGTTGGGCTTCACCCCGCTGGTGATAATTACCGCCTGACAGGTTAATCGTTGTTCTGCCAGGACCAGCGTATGGCACTCCTCGCCGGGTTGCAGGGCTTCTACTTCCCCGGTGATGATTTCCAACCCGAAGCGCTCGGCCTGGTCCCGCATACGTTGACTCAACTCAAAGCCGCTAACGCCCTCTGGAAAACCCGGATAATTTTCCACCAGCTCGGTGGTCATAACCTGACCGCCGGTAATCAATTTTTCGATTAATACCGTGTTTATCCGGGCGCGCGCCGCATACAGGCCGGCGGTTAGTCCGGCCGGACCTCCACCTACAATAACCAGATCATAATCACAGGATTTCATCGTAGCTTAAAAAGATAAGAAAGCATTAAAGGTTTAAAGCATCTTTTTAACGGCATTCTCGATCTGGGATTTCGACACTGCGCCGGTGATCTGATCAGCGACATTGCCATTTTTGAACAGAATCAGGGTGGGAATGGCCCGGATGCCGTATTTTGCCGGGGTTTGGGAATTTTCGTCAACATTCATCTTGGCAACTTTTAATTTACCGGCATAATCCTTGGCCAGTTCTTCCACAACGGGGGCGATGGCCCGGCACGGACCACACCAGGCCGCCCAAAAATCCACTAAGGCCGGGATTTCGGACTGGAGTATTTCCCCTTCAAAGTTTGCATCGGTGACTTGCAACAAATCTGCCATTGCCTCCCTCCTTAGAAACCGGATTGATCTCAGGAACTAAAGATACCTTTCGCGGCGGACCAAGAAAGGTCTATTTATCTAACCTTGAAATAGCTGGCTTGTCAATGGTTTTTTCCTGAAAAGCTCTGGCCTGGATGCAAAAACCTAGCTAGATACAGAACTTTGAGAGTCCGCTGTTGAAGCATTAGTGACCTCTCCAAAAGATTAAGCCAGGGTGGAGTAATGATTAATCACTCCGGGTCCCAGTCCGGTCCAGTGGTTGCTGTTGCACCCACTGTCGGGCGGCCCGCTGCTGGCGACACTCCGGGCATAAGCGCCATAATGAGTCGATTTCCGGGAACTTTTGGGGGAGAAAGGCCATTGCTTGGGGGGCGAAGAACCGACCGCATTGGGGACAGGGGTGTAGTTCCACCCGGGTATGCCAGGTGTAAAGAATCCGCACCGGCCCCCTATTCTCCAGGCGGATGGCCCCGGTCGGACAGATCTCGGCGCAGGCCCCGCAGCCGAGGCAAGCCTCGCTGTGCAGCTCAAAAGGGGTGCTGACTTTACGGTTACCACCCCGCCCGACAAAGCCGATAGCATTGGCGCCGATGGCCTCCTGGCAGACCCGCACGCAGAGGCCACACAGCACACATAGGTCCATTTCCCCCTCCGGGGGGGAGACCGGAAAACGGGACTCTCGCACTCCCATAGCAGCAGCCAGATTCTTAATCACTTCCGATTGCGGACAGCGGCTGAGGAGAAGTTCCACCGCCAGCCGCCGGGACGCGACCGCCTCTGGGGTTTCGGTGTTCACTATCATCCCGGCCACCGCCGGATGGACACAGGCGGCGACCAGTTTCGCGGGCGGCGGGCTGGTTAAAGTCACCAGGCAGAGCCGACAGGCCCCATAGGGCGCCAGCCCCTCATGATAACAGAGGGTCGGCAAAGCGACCCCGGCGGCGCGCACGGCCTGCAATAACCGGGCGCCCGCCGGGACGGTTACCGGCCGTTCATTTACGGTCAGATGGATCATCACTCTTTGATATTAATTGCTCAAGCTTCTTAAATACCCAAAGCCGCTCGTTTGTCCTCGATATGGCCGATCATCAGTTGGGCCGCCTTAACCGGATCCGGCTCCACCGCAAAGGTGGCGCCCACCACCTCTTTAGCGCCGGTGGTCAGTAATTCGGTCACTGCGGTGCTGCCCAGGACCGGGGGTACGGTACCTAAGACCGTAAAAATTCCGGAGGACACCACATAGGAACCGATGCTCACCGCCTTTTCACTCATCCATTCCGGGGCCGCGCCGGCTACCGGCAAATCGCTGATATCCACCCCCAAGGCATTGGCCACCGCGGCGCATACGGTCAGGATGCGGCTGATGTCCACACAGGACCCCATATGCAATACCGGAGGGATACCTAAACTCTGGCATACCGCCTGGAGTCCGTCCCCGGCCTGGGCCGCGGCTTCCGGCAACATCAGGCCGACTTTGGCGCAGGCAATGGCATTGCAGCCGGTAGTCACCACCAAGACGTTGTTTCTGATCAGTTCTTTAACCAGGTGGACATGACCGAAATCGTGCTGGACTTTGGGATTGTTGCAGCCCACTACCCCGGCGATACCCTTAATGGCACCGGACTTGATCTGTTCCAGGAGTGGATCGAGACTGCCGCCCAGGGCCTCCAGGATGGCCTCGGTGCTGAAGCCCACCAGGCATTCTACCTTATCGTTCGGGATCACTACCTGGCCGGGTTTGCGCCAGCGATAATTTTCCACTGCGCGGCGGACGATCTCTTTAGCGATGTCATAAGCCTGCTCTTCATGGAATTCGATGTGGGTGGCCCCCGGAAACTTGGCTTTGGGAGAAGTGGAAATAAACTTGGTATGGAAACAGCCGGTCAGGTTCCCCAAAGCCGGCATGATACACTGGACATCGACAATAATGGCCTCTACTGCACCGGTAATCACCGCCAGTTCCTGCTGGAGGAAATTACCGGCGATGGGAATGCCATACCGCATCAGCACCTCGTTGCCGGTACAGCATAAACCCACCACGTTGATTCCTTTAGCCCCGAGCTTGGCGGCCAGGGCCAGCATTTCCGCATCCCGGGACGCCGCGACGATCATTTCCGACAGGGTCGGTTCGTGGCCATGAACAATAATATTCACTTCCTCAGCCTTGAGCACCCCGAGGTTGGCCAGGGAGCGGATGGGTTTGGGGGTGCCAAACAGCACATCCGAGATTTCGGTAGCGATCATCGAACCACCCCAGCCATCGGCGATCGAGGCCCTAAGTCCCTGCAGGATCAGATTGACCGGGTCGTTGTCCACCCCGATATGGGTGCGGTGCATGATTTCGACGATTTCGCGGTCCACGCCGCGGGGGTCAATCCCCAATTTTTGCCATAAGCCGACCCGTTTCTGAGGAGCCCGGCGGCTGAATTGAATCGGGCCTTCCTGCTTGCCGAATTCGGCATAAACCGCCCGGGCTAAATCCAGGGCGATCTCTTCTTTGCTCCGTCCTTCAGTGGAAATATCATATTCCGCGGCCAGGGCCTGAAGTTTTTGCTCATCTCGGATCTCATAGCCCCCTCCCTTACCCTCCGCGGTCAAGAGCAGGGTATGGGCCAGGTCGCGGCCATGATCGGAATGGGCGGCCGCACCGGCGGCAATCATGCGGATCAGGTTGCGGGCCACGATGATGTCGGCGGTCGCACCGCAAATTCCCTGTTTGGGTCCGGCATCCTCGAAAGGGCTGATGCGACACGGTCCCATGTTGCAGTTGCGGCAACACACCCCCAATTCCCCGAAGCCGCATTCCGGCAACATGGCCTCATAACGGTCCCAGGCGGTCTCCAGCCCTAATTCTTCAGCCCGCGCCAGCATCTGGTGCACACTAGGGTCAATACTTTTTTTCAAGATATTGTCGCTGAATGTCATGCTCATCTTCCTCCTCGGTTTAGCTGCCCGGTTGTGGCTGACTCGCCAGAGCCTTTAGAAATTGTCTGGCTGCGGCCTGGCTGGCCCGATCAGCTTCCCGTTGGGGATGGCGCAGGCTGAGGGCCTTGGTGGGACAGGCCGCCACGCAGGCCGGGCCACCTATACGATCGACGCAGAGATCGCACTTAAACGCGGCGCGTTTCTCCTGCCCGGCCACGGTGGTGGTGGCGACGTGGATGGCCCCAAAGGGACAGACCATCATGCACAGGCGACAGCCGATGCACCGGGCCTGATCGACCGCGGTATAAGTTTCGGTCCGATAGGTAGCGCCGGTGGGACAGACCCGCACACAGGGAGCATCCTGACATTGGCGGCATTGCACCGGCAGCTTCACCCCATCGACCTGGACTACCCGGTTGCGACGGTGGAGGCGCTCTCGAGCCAGAACTGCTCCAATGATGCTCCCGGCCTGGGTGTGCGCCGCGGCACAGGCCAACTCGCAGGTATGACAACCCACGCAGCGCTGGGGATCAACCAACAGAAACGGACCTTCAAATTGTTCCATGCTTGAAACCTCCTTCCTGACGGCCGGTAACCTGCGCTTCCGGTCAAGGCGCGCCTGACCGCCAGGTCTTAACCTTCGGAGCGGAATGACTACTGATATCTATCCGGAAATTCTAATTTTCCCTTACCTCAGTGAGAAGGGCGATTTAGAATTTCCTCGGTTCCCTTAATTTTCGTAAGAGATTTAAGATAAGAACCTTAGCGGTGTTTGAGTTGAGCTCTGGTCACTGGCCTGATCATGCTTCTCCATGATATTTGCTTCCCCCCAGATCCAGGTTTTTTAGGTTAAGGATGAGGCGCAGGGTTAGGTCAATTCTTGACCTCGATAGCTTGCGGCTATCATTAGCACTATCTATCACATCATTAACCATCTAAGTCAGGCTGTCAAATAGAAAATTTTTGGAGCACTGGACCATCTCATCCGATAAGATAATAATTGCTAAGAACTTCACATATATAAAACTTAAATGGCCTGCAACCGTGCTCTTAATCTAAATTATTCCAGGTAAATAAAGTAAATAGACTATAAAAATATTAGTTGACAAAAATCTTTTTTCTCTTTATAAGTGGGGACAATGTGAAAAAAATAATGAACCCCGTTTTGCACCATTTTGGGTTTATCAGCCAGGAGCAGGGAGGGATGCAGGTTCCCGGTGACCGGCATTTTGACCGCTCGGCCTAGTCTCGATATAGGAGTGTAAAGTTTATCTTGGAGCAGGGAAAAATCGCAAGCCCATATTTTAATCAACCTAATCAAAGGAGGCAGTTCTTATGGCGAAGTATGATCCGGTAAAACAGAAAGATTGGCAGATTGCCGAAATTGCCGAAGCGGAGATGATTCCCTTTGACGAGATGTGCGATAAGCTCGGAATTCCCAAAGAGGAGCGCATCCCCTACGGCCAAAAAATCGGCCGCGTTGACTACCTGAAGTGTCTGGAGCGCTTGAAGGACAAACCCGACGGCAAGTACATCGAAATCACCGCCATTACTCCTACTCCCCTGGGGGAAGGCAAGTCCACTACTGCCATGGGCCTGATCGAGGGCCTGGGCAAACGGG
The DNA here is from genome assembly GCA_028695935.1 of Desulfobacca sp. GTDB lineage: Bacteria > Desulfobacterota > Desulfobaccia > Desulfobaccales > Desulfobaccaceae > Desulfobacca_B. Next base: position 946 of record JAQVHY010000045.1, on the reverse strand, counting down.
GTGTCAACGTGGGCGGCTGCATCCGTCAGCCCTCGGGCGGCCCCACCATGAACATCAAGGGCACGGCGGCGGGCGGCGGCATCTCGCTCTTGATCCCCATGACCGAGTTTTCCCTGGGCCTCACTGGCGACATCAACAACATCATGAACGCCCACAACCTGGCCATGGTGGCCGCCACCTCCCGGCTGCAGCATGAGTTTAACTACAGCGACGAGCAGTTGGCCAAGCGGAACTTGAAACGCCTGGACATCAATCCCAAGAACTTCGAAATGGGCTGGATCATGGACTTCTGCGCCCAGGCCCTGCGTAATATCACCATCGGCCGGGGCGGCAAGATGGACGGCTTCTTGATGGATTCCAGGTTCGGCATCGCGGTGTCCTCGGAAGTCATGGCCATCCTGTCGGTCTTCACCTCCTTGCCCGACCTCAAAGAACGGCTAAACAACATCGTGGTGTGCTACGACCGGGCGGGCAACCCCATCACCACCAAGGACCTGGAATGCGGCAATGCCATGACCGCCTGGATGGTACCATCTATTAACCCCACCCTGTGTCAGACGGTGGAGAAGCAGCCCTGCTTCGTGCACGCCGGTCCCTTTGCCAACATTGCCGTGGGCCAGTCTTCGATAGTCGCCGACCAGATCGGGCTGAAGCTCTTCGATTATCACGTCACCGAGTCCGGCTTCGGCGCCGATATCGGCTTTGAAAAATTCTGGAATGTCAAGTGCCGGTTCAGCGGCCTCATCCCCCATGTCTCGGTGCTTACTACCACCGTCCGGGGCCTGAAGCATCATGGGGTCAACGCCGGTGCTCTGCCGTGTCCGCCGGGCAAACCGATTCCCAAAGAATACTTCGAAGCTACTCCCGCCAACTTCAAATGGCTGGAAGACGGCGTGGAGAACATGGCGCATCACATCCGCACGATTAAAAAATCCGGCATCAAACC
>JAQVHY010000169.1 GCA_028695935.1 Desulfobacca sp. | reverse complement strand
CCGTCCCAAAAGCAGACAGGAACCCAGCTGGAGTTTTTGAGCCAAAGCCGCCAACTGCTTGGCATTGACCAAATAGGCCCGCCAACGCGACAGATCGCCTTCGCTGGCCTGGGTAAACTGTTCCATCAGCAGATCGCTGATCACCAGGGCCAGCACTGCATCCCCTAAAAATTCCAGTCGTTCATTGCTGATCCCGCTCTCCGGAAACTCATAAGCATAAGAGCTATGGATCAGGGCCTGATCCAGCCAGCGCAGTTCGCCAAACTGGTAGTTGAGACGATTCGACAAGGCTAATAAGGCCCGACGGCGTTCGGCAGTGAGTTCATGATCAAGATTTGCGGAATTGACCGGAATCATTTTATACTGTTTTCTGTTTGCGGTTCCCTGTTTTCTGGTAAGATAATTAATTTAATTTAATCAATGGCTTATATTGTCAAGTTGGGTGCATTTGATTGCAAACTTTGTATTACTCCAACCTGGCCTGGCACCGAGTTTAGCGAGATATAAAAAGTTAATTAAATCAAGTTAGTTAGAGCTGGTCGCCCAGGCCTGGTTGATCCAGACGTTCGATTAAGCGCTGTGCTCCTAATTGAGCCTGGCCCAGGATGTAATCGCGGCCCCGCGGGCCGGTTTCCAGGGTTTCCAGCCAGGCGGCGGGCAGGCGGGAATAACCATAATAAGCTCCGGCCAGCGCTCCAGCCATAGCCCCTAGGGTATCGGTATCGCCCCCCAGATTGACGGCCAGTTCTATAGCCTGTTTGGGGGTTGAAGTCCATAAAAAGGCCCCCAGCGCCGGGGGTACCGCCTCAATCGACCGGACATCACACCTATAGGCGCACTGCAAGGCCTGTCGTTGGCTGTCCCGATCACCCTTGGGCGGATGCCTTAAGGCTTCCAAGCGCTGGGCGAACTCCGGGCACTGGTCCGCAATCTGATTTTGGATTATACTGATAAACCGGTCTACTGCCAAGGGCTTACCCTGGCAGTGGTCCTGCAGCGCCAGGGCTACCCCGGTGGCTTGAGCTACGGCTCCGGCCTGGGCTTCGGGATGTTTATGGGTGATCAGGCAGGACAACCGGGCCATTTCTTTAAGCCGCTTCAGGTCATCAAAGTAAAAGGCCCCCAATGGGGCGATACGCATGGCACTGCCATTACCGAAGCTGTCCGTGCCTACCTCCTGCCATGGGTCTCCGCGGCGGAGACGTTCCATAATTCCGGCGATCCGACCACCGTAACCCCGGCGGGGATGATAATTGACGACAAAACATTGAGCACACACCTCAGGGTCAAAATCCCCTGTTCTCACCAGGGTCTCCAAGATACCCAGCATCATTTCGGTGTCATCGGTATAAGAACCGAGCGGTTGCGGTCCGGCCACCATATGGTCCAGCCACCCATAAGTAGCCGAGATCAAAAACGCGGGCCAGCCTTCGACCCCCATACCCAAAGCATCGCCGACGACAGTGCCCATGACGCTGCCCAGGAAGCCATCCACGCCGCGCGCCCTAAGCCCTTGAGAGTTCATGATGAACAGAATTTAACATTTTAATATTAACATTAAAACAGTAAACCAAAAAACCGGAGTTCAAAGAACATCTTGCAGCTTCTCAGCAGAACAGCTGCCCCTGACAGATTGCTGGAGTTGCTCGCGAAATCCGCCAAGTGAATTTTTATGCTTAGTTAACTTATTGATATAATTATTCTAAATAATGCCAAATTTGAAAATTGGTATAAAAAAGCTTGACATTCTCTGAGACTTCTATTATGGTTGACGACATTCAAGGGGCAGACATACTCGATCCCTCGGCCTAGTCCATCTTTTTACCTTAACCAACAAAAGTTTTCTAAGCTCATAACCAGACCCAATCCATGGGCAAACCAGGAAGGAGGTCTATTATGTTATGTCGGTTAGGCATTATCCTTACTTTAGGATTAGCCTTGATGTTATTCCCTGGTTTCTGTATTGACACCCAGGCCAAGTCAAGCAAAAAGAAGACTACCAGTTGCAAAATCAAGCAAAAAGCGCCGAGCAACAAAAAAATTTCCAGTCGCAGCAAAAGTCGACGAGTAGCATCTAAACGTGCCAAGCGACGGACAACCCGAAAATATTCGACTTCGCGTGCCTCATATCGGGGCTATTACTCCGGGAGCATCTGCGAAACCCCTCCCTTGATGAAAATTACCCCCCAACGGGATGGGCGGTTTTTGCTGGAACCCTTATCTTCGCAGAAACCGGGTAAGACTTCCTCCAACCCTTTTGCCACCGATCGCCAGAAGCTCAAAGGCAATGAGGATGATTATTCTTTGCGCCCCCAAAGGCAAAGCCCGATCTACCCCCGTTGGAGCTTTAGAGAGCTAGTGCTGGCCATGGCCAAACAATATCAGGGAGCCCCTTACGCCCTGGGAGCGTCGCTGGAATCAAGCCGGGCGACCGACTGCTCTGGTTTTGTGCAATACATTTATCATGGCTTTCAGATCGACCTGCCGCGCTCCAGTCGAGAGCAGGCGCAAGTCGGCAAAACCGTTACCCAGCGTCTGGAGTTTTCCCGCTTATTGCCAGGTGACCTGCTGTTTTTCCGGCGTGGCGGCAGACATATCGGTCACTCCGGGATCTATATGGGCGAAGGCAAGATGATCCATGCCTCCAACCATCGTAACGGGGTTACCATAACCGATTTAGCCCAAGATTATTACATTAATACCTTTGTAGTAGCCAAGCGGGTCTTCGAGGTCCGCCATCCGGATTAACCGCATTTTTTTCCCTTTAACTTCAGTAGTGCCCCCCCTGGTCATCTAGAGGTTAAACCAGGAATAAATTCTTTCTCCTCTCCCAAATGGCATTCCCGGGCTCGCTGATAAATGGCCCATCCCAGGGCCAGGTCCTGGATAATCAGGCCGGTAGAGTCGAAGACCGTGATTTCTGCTGAATCTTCTCGCCCCGGTTTTTTCCCGATTACCACCTCGCCCAGACAGCCGTGAATCTCTTCGGGCCGCAGTAACCCTTGGGCCAGAGGAACATTGATTTCCCCGGAATGGTGGGCCTGGGTCCAGTCATCCACCACGATTTTGGCCTCTTTTAGAATGGCAGGGTCAAGTTCCTGTTTGCCGGCCGCATCCGCGCCGATGGCATTGATATGAGTCCCGGGACTGACCCAGCCTTGCTGGACCACGGGGTTTTTACTGGGGGTGGCAGTAACCACGATCTCCTGATCTCGGACCGCGGCTTCGGGCTCGGCACTGGCAGTTACTCGGACGCGGTAGTGCGCCCTGATTTCGTCTCGCAAGGCCTGGGCCCGGGCCCAAATAAGGTCATAAATGACAATCTCCCGAATGGGCCGCACCTTTAAAATCGCCGCTACCTGGGTGCGGGCCTGAACCCCGGCCCCGACCAGTCCCAAGGACGCGGCTTCCGGACGGGCCAGATACCGGGCGGCCAGCCCCCCGGCGGCCCCGGTGCGGAAATTAGTGATATAAGTGCCATCCATATCGGCAATTTCCACCGCATTATCCGGATCGTTGAGCAATATTTTGGCCATCACCGTGGCCAGCCCGCGTTGTGGATTCTCCGGGTGGACATTAACCCACTTCAGGCCGCAAACATCGCCGTCGGTTAAGCAAACGGCTCCGTACATGGCTCGGAAATCGCCTTTAGGTAACTTCAGGTAAGACTTGGGGGGCATATTGACCCGGCCTTCCCCATAGGCGCAAAAGGCTTCTTCGGCGGCAGCCAGCGCTAGTTCCATATCCAATAACTGTAATACTTCCGCCCCGGTTAAGACCAGGCTCATGACGTCCTCCTCGGTGATTAATTAGTGTCCATCCAGAAACCCTTTTTCCTCTTCTCCTTGATGAGGAAGGTTTAAAGAAGGTGTGATAAATATTATATAATCTCAATAGCTTGAAATCTGCGTCCCCTCCCTCCCAACTCCCTCCCATCAGGGGCGGGGGAGTTTCTGGATGTAAGCTAATTAATTAATTGGGAATTCAATCCTTATCGTCAATTCTCGCCAAATAGTGGAACCAGTTGAAACCGGCTCACATCCACCAAACCGAGGTCAGTTAGCTTTAATTCGGGGATCACCGGCAAGGCCAAAAAGGATAGGGCCATGAACGGATCCGGTAAAGTCCCGCCCAGGGCGCGGCTGGCGGCCTGAACCTGGGCGTGGGCCGCGGCTACCATCTCCAGCGGCTCGGGACTCATCAATCCGGCCACCGGCAGCGGCAGGTCGGCCACCACTTGACCGTCCGCCACCACTGCCAGGCCGCCCCCCAAGGTGATCAGATGTCGGGCCGCCGTCAGCATATCCACCTCATTGACGCCCACGACTATAATATTATGATCGTCGTGGGCGACTGAGGAAGCCAGGGCACCCTTCTGCAGGCCAAAACCCTGGACCAGTCCCAGCCCGATATGGCCGGTTCCTTTATGTCTTTCGATTACGGCCAGTTTGAGCACATCCTGCCTGACATCGGCGACCACCTGGCCGTCCTGGGCCGGAGTCGGCAGCACCTGCTTGGCGGTTAGAATCTGGCCCGGAATTAAGCCGATCACCTTCACGTAGTTATCCTGGACCGGCAGTCGGAAGGATTCCAGTTCCAGATTCCTGACCTGAAAAGCCGACGTCGGGTAATCATACTGGGGGATGTGTAGGTCTTGGCACAGCCGTCCCTGTTGAGCTACCAACTGGCCATTTTTGAAGACCTGGTTGACTTGGAAATGTTCTAGATCATTAAATATCACGAGATCGGCGAGGTAACCCGGAGCTATGGCCCCCCGCTGCCAGAGGCGGAAATACTCAGCGGTATTGAGGCTGGCCATGGTAATGGCGCTGATGGCATCCAAGCCCTGAGAGACGGCCAGACGGAGAAGCTGATCCAGGTGTCCGGCGGTCAAAAGATCATCGGGATGGCAATCGTCGGTTACCAACATGCTCCGGCGCATAGTGGCTGGCGTCACTGCGGGGAGCAGGTCTCGCAGATTTTTGGCTTGACTACCCTCCCTAATCATCAGGTAAAAACCGAGGGCCAATTTTTCCTGAGCTTCCTGAAGTTCTAGACATTCATGGTCAGATCCCGGCCCGGCCAGACGATAAGCATTCAGTGCCGGCC
>JAQVHY010000044.1 GCA_028695935.1 Desulfobacca sp. | reverse complement strand
TTCCACCCCCCCGGTATCGGGGGAAAGTATGGTCGGTTCCGGCCCGAATTTTTGTCGCAGGTAGTCCAGCATTACCGGGGTGGCAAAGAGATGGTCCACCGGGATATTGAAAAACCCCTGAATCTGGCCGGCATGCAGGTCGATGGTAAGCAGCCGCTGGGCCCCGGCGACGGTGATCAGGTCGGCTACCAGTTTGGCGGTAATGGGCATGCGGGGCGCGGTTTTGCGGTCCTGACGGGCATAACCATAATAAGGCAGTACCGCGGTAATGCAACCGGCCGAAGCCCTTTTGAGCGCATCCATCATCACCAGCAGTTCCATCAGGTACTCATTGACCGGGGAACAGGTCGGCTGGATGACATAAACATCCTTGCCGCGCACATTCTCGCTGATCTCTACGGTGATTTCGCCATCGGAAAACCGCCCGACGCTGGCCTCGCCCAAGGGGATGCCTAAATACTGGCAGATCTTTTCCGCCAGCGGACGATTAGCGTTGCCACTAAAAACCTTTAATTCATCCATGCCAAGCTCTCCTCTGGTCCGGTCAGCAGATGGTCGCCGGAAATCCCCTGGGTTACCTGGATCCATCCGGCCCCAGTGTTCTTAAGGTGCTCAGCCGCCCTCTGCGCCGCCAGCTGGTGGGGGAAAACCCCAAATACGGTGGGGCCGCTGCCCGACATCAGGGTTGCCCCGGCCCCCTGACGACTTAGGGCAGCTTTGAGAACCGCCAGTTGTGGAAAAGCCTTAAGGGTTACAGATTCTAGGTCATTATCAAACCAGGTGGCCCAGGTCTGGCAGGCCAGACGGGCGCAGATCTCGTCCTCGGAGGCTTGGTCCCTGGTAAGGGTTAAATTGGCATATACCCAGCCCGTAGGCACCGCAAATCCTGGATTAACCAGCACAAACCAGTAAGCTGGCAGCCTAAGCGGGGTGAGTTCGGTGCCAATGCCGCGCCCCAGCGCCGGTCCGCCCAGCAGAAAAAACGGCACATCGGCTCCCAACCCCGCGGCCAGCCGATGCAAAGCCCCATAAGAGAGCGGATAACCTTGCAAGGCATTGAGACCGATCAACACCCCGGCGGCATCACTGCTACCTCCTCCCAGGCCCGCGGCGACGGGAATATTTTTCTTAAGCCTGATCTCCACCCCAAACTTCTGGCCTAGCGCAGTCTGGAATTTCTGAGCGGCGCGATAGGCCAGGTTGCGCTCATCTTGGGGTAACTCCGGATGGTCACAGGCCAGCCCGATGGCCTTGCCGGTCAGGGTTAGAGTCAGCTCATCGGCCAGGCTCAAAGGTTGCATGACCGTGATGAGATTATGGTAGCCGTCTGGTCGTCGGCTGACCACCTTGAGGAACAGGTTAACCTTGGCCGGACAGATCCGGGTAAGGGCGCGCAACTTTAGCCTCCGGAGCGGGACACCTCTTTCACATAGCGCATCCGCAAATCATAAAGCATATGATCGAATAGATTCTCCTCCTCGGTAGTGAGGTTATTTCTGGTTTTTTCCCGCAGTAACCCTAAAAGATCAATAGTTTGCTTGGCCAGCGGCAGGTCCTTTTTCGTTTCTCCGGTGCCTGGGTCGGGGAGATCACCCAGATGCAGAAAGGCGGAGGAGCTGAGCGAAATAAGAAAAGATGAAAAGGTGATCTCCGGCAAGGGACAGGTGCGGGATTCGGTTTCTGACTTACCCTCTTCCGAGGCGGCGGCGGTCGCAGCTCCCTCCGACCGGGTTTCTTCCCGCAGGCGAGCTTTCTCTTCTTCGCTTTGGAAAAAGAACCGTTTATCTTTAACCGTGTAACCTTTATCCTCGGTTTCGGCCATACCTGATATCCTCCCTTGACAATGTGCAGTAGCCCATAAGCCGGGTTATTAATTTTGGCCTCTCATAGTTCGAGTTGCATGGCTTTGGCGACATGGGGCAGACGGCGCACATCTTCCAAACATTCTGGGGTTATCGGGGTATCGGTGGTGAGTAGGATAACGTTCTGCCCCCGTTCCTTTTCCTGGCCGACCTGCATGCGGGCGATATTGATATTATGTTTGCCGATAGTGGTGCCGATAGAGCCGATCACCCCCGGCCGGTCGGTATTATAGATAAACAGCAGGTGCCCTTCCGGCAATGCTTCCAGGCGGAATTCATTGATCCGTACCAGTCGAGGTTCGTATTTGCCAAATATGGTCCCGGCCACCGAATATTGTTGGGTTCCGGAGCGTACTGATAGCCGGATCAGGGTGGTGAAGTCTTCGGCGGACTCGATCTTGGCCTCGGTCAGGTGAATTCCCCGACTCTTGGCGATGCTGGGGGCATTGATGTAATTAACTTCATCATGCATCACTGGATATAATAGACCCTTGAGCAGAGAATGGGTCAAGGGCTTGGTTTCCAGTTTGGAGACCTCGCCGATGTAATCGATCGCCACACTATCAATGGGGCCGTCAATGATCTGGGCCTGGAAACTGCCCAGGGCTTCGGCCAGGGTCAGATAGGGCCGCGCCTGGGCCAGCATTTCGCCGCTCACCGCCGGGGCATTAACCGCATTTTTTATGGTCCCAGTAAGGAGATAATCCGCGACTTGTTCAGCGATCGCCACTGCCACATTTTTCTGGGCTTCTTCGGTCGAGGCTCCTAAATGGGGGGTACAGATGACGTTACCCATGATCAAGAGGGGAGAACCGACCGGAGGTTCTTGTTCAAAGACATCAATGGCCGCCCCGGCCACGATCCCCTCCTGCAAGGCATCCACCAGCGCGGCCTCGTCAATCAGCCCGCCCCGGGCACAGTTGACCACCAGTACCCCCGGTTTCATTTTGCGGAAGGCCTCGCGGTCAAGGATATGGGCGGTGTCCTTGGTCTTGGGGGTATGCAAAGTAATGAAATCGGAGCGGGCCAAGAGATCTTCCAGCGATACCATCTCCACCCCGCAGGAAGTTACCATCTCCCGTTTGACATAAGGATCGTACCCCAAGATACGCATCTTGAGGCCCTGAGCCCGGCTGGCCACTATGGTGCCGATCCGTCCCAAACCGATGATCCCCAACGTCTTGTTATAAACTTCCCGGCCCTGGAAACGCTTTTTCTCCCAGCGGCCTTCGCGCATGGAATGCGCGGCCTGGGGAATATTGCGGGCCAAGGCCAGCAGCATGGAAATGGCATGTTCCGCGGTGGTAATGCTGTTGCCTCCGGGGGTATTCATGACCACGATGCCCCGTTTGGTGGCCGCCCCAATATCGACATTGTCCAGGCCGGTGCCCGCTCGTCCTACTACCTTGAGGCGATTAGCGGCCCCGATTACCTTATCGGTAACCTTGGTAGCACTACGGATGATCAGGCCGTCAACATCTTGAATGGCCTCCATTAATTCAGCCGGATCCATACCTAGCTGGACTACTGCCTCGATATTGGGACTGTTCTCCAGGACGGCGATCCCGGCCGGATGCAGGTCGTCACTTATCAGAACTTTCATAGCTTAGGCCTCCCCAAACAGAATCTGTTCCGCGGCTCGGACCCCGGTTCCCAGCTCTACCTTATAACCCAACTCATTCAAGACCACTTCCAGGGCGGCAATCGCCATAATCACATCGAAGGAATCAATATAGCCCATATGAGCGATGCGAAAGATCTTGCCTTTGGCCTGGGCCTGTCCGCCGGCGATGGTTATACCATACTTTTCACGCAGTAACTTGACCACTTGCTGGCCGTCAATGCCAGCCGGGGCCTGGATGGCGGTCAGGGCCTCGCTGGGATTATCCTTGGAAAAGAGCTCCAGACCCAGGGCGACGACCGCGGCCTTGGTAGCCCGGGAGAGTAACTGATGGTTGGCAAAGATTTTCTCTATGGTCTCCTGTTGGATGAAGGCCAAGACATCCTTTAGGCCGATCATCAGGGAGACCGCCGAGGTATAAGCCCCTTGGTTTTTTTCCAGGGATTTCTTTTCCTTGGCAAAATTGAAGTAAAATTTCGGGCACCGGGAGGTTTTGACAAATTCCCAGGCCTTATCACTGAGGCCGGCAAAGGCCAGCCCCGGCGGGAGCATCAGCGCCTTCTGAGAGCCGGTGACCAATACGTCCAGATGCCAGTCGTCCATAGGCAGAGGATAAACCCCCAGCGCGGAAATGGCATCGACGATCAGGATAACTTCGGGCCGGTCCTGGAGGAGCTCGCCCAGTTCCTGTACCGGGTGTTTGACGCCGGTAGAGGTCTCATGGGCCTGGACGCAGACCGCCTTAATCTCGGGATGGAGTTGCAGCTGCTCGGCGACCGCATCTGGAGTTACCGCTCGGCCCCATTCCACATCCAGATTTACCACTTTAACGCCATAGGCTTCACAAATTTCGCCCCAACGCTCGCCGAACTTACCGCCCCGGATCACCAACGCGGTATCACCCGGCGACAGGGTGTTGGTAATTGCTCCTTCCATGGCCCCGGTGCCGGAGGCCGCAAAAATCAGAACTTCATTTTTGGTTTGGTAAAGATACTTAAGACCCTGCCGGATCTCGGCCAGCACCTCGGCAAATTCCGGGGCGCGGTGGTGGATGATGGGACTGGCCATAGCCAGCAAGGTTTGGGGCGAGATCGGTGTCGGCCCCGGTGCCATTAAATAACGTTTTTTCATAAGCCTGGGTTTCCTTTAACGCACATTTTTCCGGACCTGCCGGAATTTAGATTTTACAAGAAATTTCTTAAATTTGTTAATTTATTTTTTTAAAAGCAAACTGTCAAGAGACTTAGCTCTTGAAATACGATATAAAATACTGATTGAGCCCTTAGGTGGCCCCATAATCTAAACTGGTTTAAAAACTGCGCCTGGCAAATTATGGCTTCGGTGATTAATTTTTAATTAATTGAGCAATCTTATCAGTAATTTCTTGGAAGTCGCAGACCTTTGCCGACGCCGGCCAGAACCTGTTAGTCAGGGCATCGCCCAGAGCGCCAATCATCTCAAATTATGGATCTGATTTTAATCGGCAGCTTAGCAAGTCTGTTGGCGGGCTTGGCCACCGGGGCCGGAGCCTTATTAGTTTTTGTGGTCCGCCAGGTTTCAGATCGATTCCTGGATGCGGCGCTGGGCTTTGCAGCCGGGGTTATGCTGGCGGCGGCGATATTGAGGCCGGGACTACCCTGGCCATTGGCATCGGACTCCAAAATATGCCCGAAGGCTTGGCAGTAGCGTTTCCGTTGTTGAGAGAGCAAACCACCAGAACCAAGGCCTTTGTAATTGCGCTGTTAACCGGTTTGGTCGAACCGCTAGGCGGATTTTTAGCCATTTCCGTGGTATCTATAGCCCAATTCCTGCTGCCCTATGGCTTGGCCTTTGCAGCCGGGGCCATGCTGTTTGTGATTAGCGAAGAAATCATTCCTGAAACCCACTCGCGCGGCAATGACCGAGAAGCTACCATCGGGGTAATCGTCGGATTTATCATCATGATGGTGTTGGATAATCTTTTTCATTAAAAAACAGCAGAAGCCTGGCAGATCAAGGCTCCAATGATTAAATAATTATTATTGGATGTGATAAATAATTCCTAGGTTTGGACCGAGAACAGTTGGTGAATTGAGCCATTTAGGTTAAAATAATAACTAATCTTAGTTAATAAGGTGAGGATTAACTCATGACTGAACAGCATGTGGTAGAAGTAATAGTTTATGACGCCCCGGCGGCCAGAATTAGCCAGACTAGCAGCCAGAGCTGCGCCTGCGGCTGTGGCGGCGAGGGGCATGATCATGGCTGTGGCTGCGGTTCGGTAGCCGACCCTCTAGACCGGGTAAGCATGGAACTTCAGACCCAGGCCCTGGCGCTGACCTTGGATCGAGCCTTTCCGGGCCAGGTCAAGGTGCGCTATATTAATGTGCTCCGTGATCCCCAGGGGCCGGAGTTACCTCAGACTGAGATCTTACGCTCCGGAGCCTATCCTCCACCCCTGGTCTATATTAATGGCCAGGGACGGTTTGCCGGGGGGTTGCCGGCCGAACGGATCCGCGAAGAAGTAGGTCGCTGCCTGAGCTCGACGCCGGAAAATTAACTTGGATTAGGTTAAATTATGGGCGGGGCAGGCCAGCAGCACCCAAGCCTGATTACCCTCCTGACCGATTTTGGCAGCCAGGATGGTTATGTCGGGGTTATGAAAGGGGTCATCCTGGGGATTAATCCCCAGGTGACCCTGGTGGATCTCAGTCATGATCTGCCACCCCAGGATGTGATCGCCGCCGCCCTGGTGCTGCAGGCCGCCCAGCCCTATTTTCCGCCGGAGACCATCCATCTGGCGGTGGTGGATCCGGGCGTGGGGACCGCGCGGCGGGCGCTGGCCCTCCGGGTCCGGGACCAGTTCTGGGTGGGGCCGGATAATGGCCTGTTCCACCTGGTTCTGGAAGGACAGAGGGGGTTCCAGGCCGTTTGCCTGGAGAATTCCACCTATTTCCTCCCTCAGGTCTCCGCTACCTTTCACGGGCGAGATGTCTTTGCGCCGGTCGCCGCCCACCTCTCCACCGGCGTTTCTCTATCCGATTTTGGCCCCCCTTTAACTGATCCGGTTCACCTAAACCTGCCAGTACCTGCCATTAGTTCCCGGCTCATCCAGGGACAGGTTATCCATGTTGATCACTTCGGCAATCTGATCAGCAACATCAGATTTGCGGAATTGGAGACCTGGCGACAGGGACGCCCCCTGGAGGTACGGGTCGGCGGCCACCATAGCGCCCGCCTGGTCCGGACTTATGGTCAAGGGTCGCCGGGGGAACTGATAGCCCTGGAGGGCAGCCACGGCTATCTGGAAATCGCCTGTGCGCAAGCAAATGCCGCCCTGGTGCTAGTCGGGGGGCGACATTTACCCATTGCCATCATGGCTTAATATCAGGGTATTAGATGACCACAAAGATAAAAATCGTGATAATGTTTAGTTTATTGGTGTTGTTCAGCCTCAGTTTAATAATCATTTGGGGCGGTTCCAACCAATCAATCCAGGGGGCAGCAATGAATACAGCGACTACGGCCCATCCAGTAATTATGGTAGTTTTTGACAACAACGCTCATGATCCCCGCTTGGCCACGGCCTGGGGATTTTCTTGCCTGGTGCAGGGGTTGGAGAAGACCATCCTGTTTGATACCGGCGGCTCCGGCTCGGTCCTGTTAAGCAATATGGAAAAAATGGGCCTGGACCCGAGCGCAGTCGATCTGGTGGTGCTCTCCCATATTCACGGTGATCACACCGGCGGCCTGGACGGGTTTCTCCGGCGGCATGCCAAGGTTACCGTTTACCTGCCGCAGTCCTTTCCTACTGATTTTAAGGGCGACGTGAAACGCGCCGGGGCTCAGGTAGTCGAAGTTTCCGGACCCCAGCCGATCTGTGCCGGGGCCGTTTCTACCGGTGAACTGGGCTCGGGCTGGGGGCTGCGGGAACAATCACTGGTACTGGAGACTGCCAAGGGCCTGGTAGTGATTACCGGTTGCGCGCACCCGGGCATTGTCAATATTGTTGAAAAGGCTAAAGAAGTAGTCAAAGGCGAGATTTTGCTAGTAATGGGCGGCTTCCATCTGGCGGGGTACTCGGCCCATCATATCGCCGGAATTATCAAGCGCTTTCAACAACTAGGGGTGCGCTATGCCGGTCCCTGCCATTGCAGTGGGATAGCCGCCCAGCAACAGATGGCTGCCGCCTATGGGGACCAGTACCTGGCCATTGGGGTCGGGAGCATTATCAACCTTGGCGATCTTAACTAGTAACCATCCGGAACCCCATTTTTTTCCCTCCCCCTTGATGGGGGAGGGTCAGGGTGGGGGTGAAAAATATCATGGAAATTCAATGTCTTAAAATTTATACCCCCTCCCCCCAGCCCCATCCCACTAGGGGCGGGGAAGTTTCCGGATGAAAACTAAATAACTGTCCTACAGGTTGCCGACACCGTGCTTAGGGATGGGTATAGCTTTGGGCTTGTGCAAGATTGCCGCTTATGCTATAAATTCAGGTAATTTTTAAAAATTCGATTGCAAATTATCTAAATAAATGCCACGGGCCAAATATCAGCGGCGTCTTACTGGTGACCTCTATCTTATCAATGATGTCTCTCGGGTAGTTAATCTCTCCCAGAAGCGCATCCGGGAATATGAGAAAGAGGGATTCATCAAGCCCATCCGGGAAGAGAATACTAATAACCGGTTGTATTCCGAATTTGAAATATCCCAGATCCTACGGATTAACGATCTCATCCACCATCGCGGTTTTACGGTGGCCAGTCTCAAAAATCTGCTGGTGCTGGCCCCCTGTTGGAATATCTTTGACTGCCAGATGAAGGAAGAATGTCCGGCCTATAAGCTCCCCTGGCGGCCCTGCTACGAGGTCCGGGAATATCGGGGCACGGCTTATAACGGCACCTGTGAACGTTGCGCCATCTATCTCAACCGGGAACAACGCAAAGATAAGGTCCTGGAGAAGTTCGAATCCCAGAAGTGATCTCTCCGTCGCCCGGCCTGGCCTCACCGTCGGCCCACACTTCCCATACCGGGCCACCCGCCCTGGCCCTGGTCGGCCCCTCTAACAGCGGCAAAACCGAACTGATCTGCCGTCTGCTGACCACCCTGCGCAATCAGGGTCTTAAGGTTGCGGCCGTCAAACACAGCCATCGACGCCTGCCCCTTGATCAGCCCGGCAAAGATACCTGGCGTTTTCACCGGGCCGGGGCGCAGGTGGTGGCCCTGGCGGCCCCTGGCATGTTGCAGGTTACCCAGAGTCTCGGGACCGACCCGGAATTAGCGTCCGTCCTGAAGGCCCTGGGGCCTGACCTCGATCTGATTCTGGTGGAGGGCTATAAACACGGGCCGCTGCCCAAGCTGGTCATGGTTTCCGCCGGTGCTTCCCTGGCTGATTCCCAAAAATATCCACAAGTTATCGGCTATATTAGTGATCACCCCCTGCCTACCGGGCAGCCGGTCTTCAACCGTAACCAGGTAGCGGAGATTGCGGCCTTTATCCTGAAGCAGAATCAGATCTGACTGCACCGGTTAAAAACCGGTGCCACCAGAATTGCTTAGCAATTTGGTCAGAACCTCATTTCTACTGAGGAGTTTTTCGGCAACGGATACAGCAAACAGAAAACCGAAAACCGAAAACTTTATACTAGGAGCTATTCTGGCGGGGGGGCAGAGTCGCCGTTTGGGCCAGGACAAGGCGACCCAGAGTTTGGGAGGGCGGCCCTTGGCCCAGTGGGTCGCCGCGGCCCTGACGCCCCTGGTCCAGGAATGCTGGCTGATCTCAAATCACCCGCAACTTCATCTTTCCCTGGATCTGCCCCTGGTAACTGATCTGGTCCCCGGCCGCGGGGTCTTGGGGGGCTTGCTGACCGCCCTGTTTTATGCCCGCCATCCCCTGGTGCTGTTGGCACCCTGTGATACCCCGTTTCTTAAAGCCGGCCTTTTGCAACATTTAGTAACGCAAGCGCAAAGTAAAGGCGTCGACGCGGTGTTTTGTCAGTCCAGCCGCGGTCTGGAACCGCTCCCCGCGGTCTTTAACACCCGGCTGTTTTCCCGGCTTGAGGCTTTTCTGACCCTGGGCGATTATCGGGTCCGGGAATTTCTGCGTCACTGCCGTACCCGCCTGATACCCCGCGAAGCCGTAGCCCGGCTTGACCCTCAGGAACTAAGCTTCCTGAATGTTAATACCCCGGCAGAGTTTGACCAGGCCGAGAGAATGCTTGGGTCCCAGAGCTGAGCGTTGCCGGGAAAATATTCTCGCCGCGGCTAAGCTGATTGTGCTTATTTAGAAAAAGTTTTCGGTTTTCGGTTTTCGGTAGCGGACCGGGGGCAAGGTATGAATTACCTATATAAATAAGATATCTCCAAGCAACCGTATGAGGGTTAAAACATATGAAAAAGGAATATGATTTTTCCCAGGGGGAACGCGGCAAATTTTATCATCCCGATTTGGAATTGAAATTCCCGGTCTATCTGGAAAAGGATATTGCTGAATTTCTGCAGGAACTATCCGAAAGAAAGGGCACCGACATCGAGAAAATCGTAAATGATTGGCTCCGGAAAGATATCGATTTGGTCCAAAGCACAAAATAAGTTGCTGAAAGTCATAGCCTCTTAGTTGCGATATGCTTTTCAAATCAGAATTTAAAGCAAAAACCCTTCTTAAGAAATACTTTGGAGATATTTAATCCGAGCTTATAATCGGCATGACTTGAAAAAAGTTGGTATAGTACTAGTTCCAAGCTCTATTTGCCCGGTCAGCAATCCAATTATTTGGTATTATTGATAGCTAGTTTTAAGCTTATAAAGGCACTAGCTCTACTTCTCCCCAGGCCCCTAATTTATCCCCGACAATGACCACCGCGCCTAACAGACCCGGCACCTGGGCCACCCAGTCCAAGGCTTTGGTTATGGCTGGCGCATCAGTGATCCGATTACCCAAGGCCGTGGCTGCGGCATCCGCCAGGGTGGCGCTGGGGGCCAATACACAGGCGGCATCGGCCCGACCCCGGCTGAAGGAATGGCCGACGGTGCCCGATGAGGTGCAGATGCCCAACGGACTTTGGCCCGCCTCGACCTGGATCCCGACCCGCTGGCTCAATGGCGAGTGGCCGGCATAGATCGCCACCGTGGCCTGGCCCGGCACGGCCAGAAAAATATCTCCGCCGTTTTCGACGATCACCTCCGGGCTATAGGCTTGCAAGGCCCGCCCCACCTGTTCGGCCACTGCCCCCGCGACCGCGGCCATCGGCCCTACCCCGACCAGGGCCGCGGCGGCGATCATCTCCTGGACCACGGCCGGAGCAAAGGGGTCAGGCGGCCAGGGTGTCAAGGTATGGAGAAATTCAGGATGAGCGGCAATGTAGCGCTCCAGTTGATAGCGCTCCTGACAGACCAGATCCCGGGTCAGGCTGCTGAGGTCTTGAGTCGCCAGGACCAAGAGATCGGTTTCTTTGATCACGACCCGAAAGGCCGTTAGCTGACCGCGGGCCATACGGGTGCGATAGGTCCGTTCTTCCCCCGGCATAGCTCAGCTTCCTTTCCAGGCGATGAGTATGACTCCCGCGGCCATCAGCAAACTTCCTGGCAGTCGGGAGGACAGATGGCTTTCTTTGAGCCACAGGCCGCCATAAAGCACGCTGATCACCAGGCTGGTACGCTTCAGGGCGATCAGATAGGCCGCCGGAGCCAATTGAATGCCATGCATGTGACACAGGATGCTGGCCGCGGCGCAAAAACCCAGTAACAGACCCCAGCCCGGCCGGGCCCATAAGAGCTTACCGGGGCGGGACCGGCTCCAGGGATAAGCCGACAACATCACCCCGGTGAAGACACCGGGATAAAATAACCCGAAAAAGGTCGGGGCGGAATTGAGCACCGCCAGCTTGCCCAGGGCCGAGGTGCAGGCAAAGATGGCCGCTACCAGCAACATCAGACGGGGGCCGGGGGCTTGCCAGAGGGCGGTTACGGGCGCCAGCCAACCATAACCCCGGCGGTCCAGGTTAAGGGTATAACTGCCCAGGGCTACCAGGCCGATACCGCCGATGCCCCACATGTTTAAAGACTCACCTAACAAGATCTGACCGGTGAGGATCAAGAGCACCGGGGTGAAGGCCAGCATCGGAGTACACAAGGAAATGGGGGACACCTGCAAGGCCCGCATATAGAGAAGCTGGGCGACGATTTCCAGCGGCAGGGCCGCAGCCACGGCGTAAAAAAAGGTCCGTCCCAAGGGAGGAATGGAGATGCACAGCCAGCCGATACCCAAAAACGGGGCGGCGAACAGCAGCCGGACCAGGATCATGCCATAGGGCGGCAACTGGGCGAAATAACGCTTGGTCAGGGCATCGGCGCTGGCCAGACCCAGGGCCGAGCCCAGGGCATAGAGGATCCAGAGCTGTTCACCCATATTAGCCGGGCTCCCTGACTGGCTTTAGGGCATTGCTGAGGCGGACAAAATCATCCACGCTTAAAGTTTCCGCCCGGCGCCGCGGGTCAATAGCTAGTTGCTCAAGAGTAGTCATTACCTGCTCCGGGGTGGACCCGAGTTCGGCAGCCTGGGCCGCCAGGGTATTTTTCAAGGTTTTACGCCGCTGGCTAAAGGCTAGTTTAACCACTTGAGCCAGGAAGGCATGATCATCGGCACGCAATGCCGCCCCATCGGGGTGCAAGCGCAGGACCAGTGAATCTACCTTGGGGGGAGGATAAAAGTTGTTGGGGCCCAGCGTAAAGAGCCGCGCCATCCGGGTATGATACTGGAGCAGGACCGACAGAATACCATAATCCTTGTTACCCGGCCCGGCCAGCAGGCGTTGGCCCACCTCCTGCTGGACCATAAAGACCATGCGGCTGATGGCTGGTTTTTCGGCGATCAGTTTGAACAACAAGGGCGAGGTGATCTGATAAGGCAGGTTGCCGATTACCGCCAGTGGTTGACCGAGACTACGGCTTAGCCCCAGAAAATCAAAGTCTAACACATCCTGAGTTATGACCTTGACGTTAGCGGCCTCAGCCAGCACTTCAGAGCGCAACCCTTGAGCCAGTTGCGCATCCATTTCCAGGGCAATTACCTGAGCCGCGGTCTGGGCCAGAAAAACGGTCAGAGCCCCCAATCCGGCACCGATTTCGACCACGGTTTCGGACCCGCGCAATTCCAAGGCCGCGACAATACGGCGGGCCTGGTCCGGATGGAGCAAAAAATGCTGGCCCAGGGATTTTTTAGGTCTCAGTCCCAGACGGCGGCACAGGACTTTGGGAGAGATGAAGGGCACGGTCGGGCTTTCTGGAGTGGCGCGTCCGATAGCGCACAATTCCCCAGTAAGTTAAGAAATAGGCGATAATTGCTAGGGGCAGGGCGATGATTATCCCGCCTAATTGCAGGGCCAGATTAATCCGCCAGCCCAGGCGCAAGATTTCCGCTATATTAAAAGTGATCGGCAGGGTAAAGCCTTGCCCGGGAAACAGCAGCAACTGCCCGACCTTGAAACTCAGATAATAGAAAAGCGGGATGGTTACAGGATTGCTGATCCAACTTCCCATGACCGCGGTAACCCGGGAAAGGCGGAACAGGGAGGCCAGCGCCAGGGATAGAATCATATGCAGAGGTATGGTCGGGGTTACCCCGATAAATACCCCCAGGGCCATACTCCAGGCCAGTCGCCGCGGGTTTCCCGGCAGCCGCCGGAGACGGAGATAAAAATAACGAATTCGACGGCGCCAACGCATGGTCAGTGAAGAACCTGGAATATTAATTCGATCTTCCAAAGTTAGTTATTCTGATCTTAAATCTTTAGTGATTGGTTAGCCATTAGTTTAAATAACCATAGTTTGAGAACCTCAGTCGGCCGGCGTAGATCATTTTACCTCGGTTAATGACTCTTCCCGCAAGGCCCGGCGCAGCACCTTGCCTACCATGGTTTTGGGTAATTCCAAACGGAATTCGATAATCCGGGGTATCTTATAGGAGGCTAGTTGAGTCTTACAAAATTCTTGGATTTCTTCAAGCGTAAGATTAACCCCTGGTTTGGGGACTACAAAGGCCTTGACCGTCTCCCCCCGGTAAGGGTCGGGAATACCCACCGCGACCGCATCCATGATCTGGGGATGTTGATAAAGCACCTCTTCAACTTCCCGAGGATAGATTTTGTAGCCCCCGGCAATGATCACGTCTTTTTTGCGATCCACGATATAAAAATAGCCTTCGGCGTCCATGGAGGCCAGATCGCCGGTGTAGAGCCAACCGTTGCGAAGCATCAGCGCGGTTTCGGTGGGGTTCTGCCAATAGCCGCTCATCACTTGGGGGCCGCGAATGATCAGCTCCCCTACTTCCCCCGGAGCCAGCTCCCGGGTACCGGACTCGGCATCCACGATATGGGCCTCAGTATTGGGAAAAGGCAGGCCGATGCTGCCCGATTTGCGCACCCCTTGGATGGGGTTGAGATGGGTTACCGGCGCGGCCTCGGTCAGACCATAGCCTTCCAGGATCCGCCCCTGGGTCAGGCTCTCGAAGCGTTCCTGCACCTCCTGGGGCAGCGGCGCGGAGCCGCTGATACAACCCCAGATAGAGGATAGATCAAACTTGCCGATCCGGGGGTGATTGATCAACGCCACAAAGATGGTAGGCACCGCAGGAAAGACCGTGGGTCGATATTTATGAATAGCCCTAAGGACCTGATCGACCTCAAACCGGGGCAGGATGATGACCGTGCTGGCCAGCGCCAGGGGCCAATTCATCGCCGCGGTCATGCCAAAGGCATGGAAAAAGGGTAGCACCGCCAAGACACGCTCAGCCCCGCAATTAAGGCGCGGCAGCCAGGCGTTGATCTGGGCGACGTTGGTCATCAGGTTCTGGTGGGTCAGCATCGCCGCCTTGGGCACGCCAGTAGTACCGCCGGTATATTGTAACACCGCCAGGGCCTCGCAATGTTGGGGTACTTCGGGAGGAGCGAGCCGGGGGGTGTGAAGGAGATCCGTAAAACTGAGCTCCCCTTTATCTGTCCGGACCCCGGTGGTCAGCCCCTGGCGGCGGGCTTTAAAGGGATAGAGCCAGTTGAGCGGGAAAGGCAGATAGTCAGCCAGGCCCGTGACTATCAGGTGCTCCAGAGGGACGGCGGTGCCCAGGTCCCGAACCTTGGGCATGGTATGATCCAGGGCGATCAATATCCTGGCGCCCGAGTCGTTCAGTTGATAAGCCAGTTCCCGGGGGGTGGACAGCGGATTGAGCATGACGACCACGGCCCCTAACTGTAGGGCGGCATAATATGCCAGCACCGCCTGCGGGCAGTTGGGAAGCAGCAGGGCCAGCCGCTGGCCCGGCTGCAGCCCCAAATGATACAACCCGGCCGCCAGTCGGGCAATCTGAGACATTAACTGGCTATAGGTAAACTTCCGGCCAATAAAGCGGAGGGCCACCGCCTCAGGGAAATTTTCGGCCGACCGGGCCAGAGCTTGCGGCAGGGTAAGGGTAGGAAGGTCGATTTTCAGTGGGACGCCAGGATCATAATGCTGCTGCCAACAGAATGGTTTATCCACTATTTAACTATCCGTTATCGATCTTAATTCGAGGTTTCCCATTTCTCGGCGGCGCGCGGACCGTAGAGCCGGGCCAGGTCTTCTTTGGTGGCTTCACGCACCTGGCGGATATTGATCACCACTTCCAGTTCCTTCCCTGCCAAAGGATGATTGAAGTCGATCACCACAGTCTCCGGTTTGAGTTCGCGAATATAAAATTTGGAGGGCTTTCCCTGTTCATTGGTAGCCTCGAAAATCAAGCCGGGACGTAGTTCCACCGCAGGGTCAAATTCCTCCCGGCTGACCTCGTAAATCAGTTGGTCTTTAATTTCCCCAAAAGCCTGCTGGGGGTTGAGATTGATCACCTTGATTTCATCCTCCTCCATATCCATTAGGGCCGATTCCAGACCCAGAGGCATCCCGCCGCGCCCCATGCAAATAGATATTTCTTCGGGCTCTCCGTCGGGTGGATAAATAGTGTCATTGTCTATCCGGAGCTGATATTCCAAATTAACAAAGGAGTTTTGACCGACTTTCATAATATTCTCCTAACTGCTTGAAAAATTAATAAACTTCCATGATCTGGCCTTGATCGGTAGGCCATCTGCCCAACCGGGACTGAATAACATTGGACTAAGCTGGGGCTGGGGGACCTCACTACGGGTACGATTATGATTGATTTACCAAATTTGTGCAAGACCTAGACCGCCGGGAGGCCCGACCGGGGTCAGATTGAATCTAATTATATGCCAAGCTGATTGATAAGGCAAGTGAATGTCTTAGGAGATTCCTGGGTGGAGGAAAATTGATTATCCGGAGCTCGATAAATTTTTTCTTGACAGGGGTAAAAAAATCTGGTTATTTTTGATATTATTATAGGAAAGTCGAGGACCAAGGCACGCATGTCTGCTTATCGGGGCGGGAAGAACTTTAGTTTTTATTATTACTTTCGGCCCCAGACCTGTGTCTCGACTTTTAAAAGTGAATAGCTAATAAAAATAAAGACTTTTAAAAGCCGTGGCGCAGCACAGGCGACCACGGCTTTTTTATTGTTCCCGGCCGAGGTCGAAATGTTAAGCCGCTCCCGGCCAGAGGAGGAGAGTAAATGATTGGTAAACAGATTCGCATGGAACGCATTATTAATCGGGAAACGGGTCGCACCGTGTTGGTTCCCATGGATCATGGGGTTACCGTCGGACCGATCGAAGGGCTGATTGATATGAAAACCACCGTCGATCAGGTAGCCCTGGGCGGTGCTAATGCCATTGTCATCCATAAGGGCCTGGTGGGGAGCGGCCATCGCCGGCGGGGCCGGGATGTCGGCCTGATCATCCATTTATCAGCCTCTACCAGCCTGTCACCTTTTCCCAACGCCAAGACCCTGGTCTGTAGTGTGGAAGAGGCCATTAAATTGGGGGCCGATGCAGTTTCCATTCACGTCAATATCGGCAACGGCATGGAACGGGAAATGCTTACCGATCTGGGCCAGGTCTCGCAAGACGCGCACGAATGGGGCATGCCGCTGTTGGCCATGATCTACCCGCGGGGGGAACGCATTAAGGATGAATATGATCCTAAGGTTATCAAGCACGCGGCGCGGTTAGGCGCGGAATTAGGTGCGGATATTGTTAAGGTGTCTTATACCGGCTCGGTGGAAAGCTTCCGCGAGGTAATCGCGGGCTGTCCGGTTCCGGTAGTGATTGCCGGCGGTCCGAAGATGAACTCGGATCGAGATATCCTGGAAATGGTCAAAGGCTCGGTCGAAGCCGGAGGCTCGGGGGTATCCATCGGCCGCAATGTTTTTCAACACCGAGATCCCTCGCGCATGGTCGGAGCCATCAGTCTGCTGGTGCATGAGAATAGCACGGTAGAAGAGGCCCTTTCCTTTCTACAAACTTGATGATCAGGGAGCGAAGATGAAACAGGCATGGGTAAAGGTTGATCCCTGGGATAAAAAACGGGTAACCACTGCTTTGGAAGGGGGCGCGGACGCCGTGCTGGTACCGAACGGGTATGCCGCAGAAGTCCGGGGGCTGGGCCGCATCCAGGTGATCGCTCCGGATGGCGACCTGATTCCGGGGCAGGACGTCCAGACCATAACGCTGACCAGCATGGAAGATGAGGCCGAAGTCATTCGACTGGCGCAGAGCGGGCCGGTGATCGTCCAATGTTCGGATTGGACCATCATTCCTTTAGAAAATCTGGTAGCTCGCTGCAATAATCTGTTTGTCGAAACCAACAGCGCCGAAGACGCCCGCACCTTTTTAGGGATTTTGGAGCGGGGCGTCGATGGCCTGGTGATTACCACCCCGGAACTATCGGAATTGAAGAAGATTTTGCGGGTCGTCAAAGAGGTGTCCCCGCCGGTGGAGTTAAGCGTGGCCCAGATTACCCAGGTCAAGCCGCTGGGCATGGGCGATCGGGTCTGCGTGGATACCTGTACCAATATGGGAGCCGGGGAGGGCATGCTGATCGGTAACTCCTCGGCGGCCCTGTTCCTGGTGCACGCCGAGTCCCTGGAAAATCCCTATGTCGCGCCCCGGCCTTTTCGGGTTAATGCCGGTCCGGTCCACGCCTATATCCGGGTTCCGGAGGGCAAAACCCGCTACCTGGGGGAATTAGCCGCCGGGGATGAGGTGCTGATTGTCAACCATACCGGCCGCACCCTGCCCGCCGTGGTGGGACGCATAAAATTGGAGAAACGGCCGCTGATGCTGATCGCGGCCAGTTGCGGCGGACAAGAATTCAGTACGGTGGTCCAAAATGCCGAGACCATTCGGCTCACTCAACCGGGGGG
The DNA here is from genome assembly GCA_028695935.1 of Desulfobacca sp. Taxonomy (GTDB): domain Bacteria; phylum Desulfobacterota; class Desulfobaccia; order Desulfobaccales; family Desulfobaccaceae; genus Desulfobacca_B. Next base: position 4,827 of record JAQVHY010000044.1, on the reverse strand, counting down.
CGAGGCCGTTTCGGTGGTGCATCTTAAGCCGGGAGATGAGGTGCTGGTCGCCCTGGAGGAAGCTGGTCGCCATTTTGGCTATAAAGTTAGTGAGACCATCATTGAGAAATAGACGACCATGACCGACAAGCAAAACTTAAGGGAAAGAATTGACCGCCTTGATGAGCAGTTGGTCGAACTGCTGAATCAACGCCAGGCCTTGGCCCGATCCATCGGGGAGATCAAAAACAAGCAGTGCCTGGATACCTTGGACCCGGAGCGGGAACAACAGGTTATGGCCCACCTGCAGCAATGTAACTCCGGGCCGCTCAGTCAGGAGGCCCTGAGTAATATCTTCCGGGAGATCATCTCTGCGGCCCGGCAGATTCAGATGCCTCTTAATGTAGCCTTTTTAGGGCCCGAGGCCACCTTTACCCACCTGGCGGCGATCAAGAAATTTGGCCGCAGCAGCCAGTTTGGACCGTTGCCGACTATCCAGGAGATATTTTTTGAGGTCGAAAAAGGCAAATATCATTTAGGGGTGGTGCCCATTGAAAATTCTACCGAAGGGGTGGTTAACGATAGTCTGGATCTGTTCGTCGGGACGCCGCTCAAGATCTGCGGGGAAATCTATCTGGAGATCTCTCATGACCTGATCTCCAAGACCGGTCAGCGCCAGGACATCGAGATCATTTATACCCATCCACAGGCCTACGCGCAATGCCGACAATGGCTCAAGACCCATCTTCCCGAAATTCCGGTCATGGATGTCCGGTCCACCGGTCTGGCCGCCCAGAAGGCGGCCCAAAACCCCAATTCCGCGGCCATTGCCAGCTCTTTTGCGGCCTCGCTCTACGATCTTAGGGTAGTCGAACCCCGCATCGAAGATTATCGGGAGAATGCCACCCATTTCTTTATTATCGGCCCCCAGAGTCAGGCTCCGACCGGCGCAGACAAAACCTCCATGATTTTTGGGGTCGAAGACACGCCTGGGTCTTTATATAGCATGCTCCGGCCGCTGGCCGAGCACCGGATTAACATGACCCGGATTGTTTCCCGACCCATCAAGACGGTGGCCTGGCGCTATCTTTTTTTCGTCGATCTGGATGGCCATCAGGAAGAGGAGCCGGTTAAGGGCTGCCTGGCCGAGATGGAGCGGCTGAGTGTATTTTTTAAACTTATGGGTTCGTTCCCGCGCTCCGAAACTATCGAGAAGATCAGTTGAATAAGCTGAGAATCTGTGTGCCAGTCGTAGAGCGGACCAACGAAGGGGCGGCGCAAACCTTGGAGCAGATTGCCGCCCGCGGCTATCTGGCCGAACTGCGGATTGATTATCTATCCCAGCCCGATCTACCGTCCATACTTAAGCCGCGGCCCGGCCCGGTGATCGTTACCAACCGGCTACCGCAGGAAGGCGGGCAGTGGCAAGGGTCTGAAGCTGACCGGCAACGTCTGTTGGAAAAGGCGTTACAACTGGGAGTGGAATACCTGGATGTGGAACTTCGGGCCGAAAGCAGGTGGCGGGACGACCTGCTGAAGCGACGGGGTCAGACCAAAATTATCCTCTCCTGGCATGATTTTCAGGGGACACCGGGAACGGCCCAGTTACAGGACATTCTGGACGAGCAGATAGAGCTCGGCGCAGACCTGGTCAAACTGGTCACCTTGGCCCGGACACCCGAAGATAACCTGCGGGTGCTGGCGCTGATTCCGCCAACCAACGCCGTGGGTCAGGAAATTATTGCCTTCTGTATGGGGCCGGAGGGCAAGTTTTCCCGAGTCATCGCCCCCTTGCTGGGCAGCTATCTGACCTTTGCCACCCTGGCGGCGGGCCGGGAATCGGCGCCCGGACAGTTGACCGCGGCCCAAGTAGAAGCAATCTGGGAGATTCTGACATGATTAAGGGCAGCACCCGCGTATTTGGGATCCTGGGCCAACCGGTCAGTCATTCCTTAAGCCCGGCCATGCACAATGCCGCGTTCCAGGCCCGGGGAGTAAATGCCGTCTATGTGGCCTTTCCGGTGCAGAATCTGGAGCAGGCGGTTTTGGGGCTGCGGGGTCTTAATATCGGCGGGGTCAGCGTCACCATTCCTTTTAAAGAGGCGATCATCCCGTTTCTGGATGAAATCGAGGCCAAGGCTGCGGCCATGGGCGCGGTGAACACCGTAGTCAACCACGAGGGGCGGCTTAAAGGCAGTAATACTGATTACTTAGGGGCAATTGCGGCCCTCAAGGACCATACCGAGATCAACGGGCAACACTTCTTGGTGCTGGGGGCCGGAGGTGCGGCCCGGGCTATCGCCTTCGGCATCCAGGCGGCAGGCGGGCGGGTGACGGTCAGTGATATTGACTGGGACCGGGCGCAAGCTCTGGCCCAGGAATTCAAGCTGGAGGCCATCCCGCTAAATGCCCTGGCCCAATGTCCGGCCCCGAATCTAATTAACGCCACTCCAGTCGGCATGGCCCCCAAAGTGGAGGACATCCCCATCGATCCGAATCTGTTAGATCGAATGGCGCTGGTCATGGACATTGTCTATCAGCCCCTCCAGACCAGGCTGTTACGGGAGAGCGCGGCTCGCGGCGGCCAGACCATCGATGGCTTGCAGATGTTGGTTTATCAGGGCGCGGCCCAGTTCGAGTTGTTTACCGGCCAACCCGCGCCGGTAGAGGTTATGCGTCAGGCCGCCCTACAGGGGCTGTCGTTAACCTCTCTGTGAACCTTGGTGACTCTGTGCTTCTGTGGTATATATTTTTACCACAGAGGCACCAAGACACAGAGAAAACACCGAGATAGAAATATTCCCGATCTATGGCTATTGAGATCAGACCGGTGGAGCGGGTGGAGGCGACCATTACCTTACCCGGCTCCAAAAGTTTTACCCACCGGGCGCTAATCGCCGCCAGTCTGGCGGATGGGGCTAGCGTCTTGATAAATCCCTTGCGGGCCGAAGATACTCGGCTGACCGCGTCGGCCCTGAGCCAGTTGGGGGCGTCGATCAACTGGCCGGGCGCGTCATGTGAGGTACAGGGCACCGGCGCTAAGCTAAAGGTGCCCGAAAAGCCGATCTATTTGGGCGATTCCGGCACCTCTATGCGTCTGCTGACCGCGGTAGTGGCCCTGGGGCAGGGTCGCTATCGCCTGCTGGGCTCCGAGCGCCTGAGCCAGCGTCCTATTCAAGATCTCCTCGATGCCCTGACCCCCTTAGGAGTGGAAGCGGTCTCCGAAGCGGGAACCGGTTGTCCGCCGGTTACGGTTAATGCCCGCGGCCTGGCCGGTGGCCCCACCCGAGTGGCCGGCCGGATCAGCAGCCAGTTTCTCTCCGCCCTGCTGCTGATCTCCCCCTTGGCCCACAAGGAAGTGGAGATCGCCGTCATCGGCGAACTGGTATCCCGGCCGTACGTGGATATTACCCTTGAAGTCATGTCGGCCTTCGGCATTGCCTATTTCCGTAAAAACTACCAGTTCTTCAGTGTGCCCGCCGGTCAAATTTACCAGGCCCGGACCTATGAGATCGAAGGCGATGCCTCCAGCGCCTCCTATTTCCTGGGAGCCGCGGCGATCACCGCCGGACGGGTCCAGTTAACCAATCTTAACACTAATTCCTGCCAGGGAGACAGCCGTTTCGTTCAGATCTTAGAACAAATGGGTTGTAAACTTGAACATTCGGACAAGGGTATGGTTTTACAGGGGAAACCGCTCAAAGCCATTACTGTCGACATGGGCGACATGCCAGATTTGGTTCCGACCCTGGCAGTAGTGGCCGCTTTTGCCCAGGGAGAAACGGTGATCACCGGCGTGGCTCATCTCCGGCATAAGGAATCCAATCGCCTGGAGGCGGTGACCACCGAACTGCAAAAAATCGGTATTGCCGCCCAGGAAACTCCAGAGGGCTTGACGATTTCGGGTGGCTACCCTCATGGTGCCACTATAGAGACCTATAACGACCACCGTATCGCCATGAGCTTTGCCCTGGCGGGCCTGAGAGTCCCGGGGATCCTCATTACCAACGAAGGATGCGTGGCCAAATCATTCCCGGAGTTTTGGAAGTATTTTGACCTCTTGACTGGCCGCCGCTAGCTCGAACCAGGGGTCAGTTTGCCAATTTCACCTCCACAAAAGTCTTATGTTTCACGGGCCATCCTGATTCTCACCGGCCTTAATCTTTTAGATTATCTCGATCGTTATGTAATCGCTGCCCTAGCTACACCCATCAAATTAGAGCTGGGGTTGTCGGACCGCGCCTTTGGGTTGCTGGGTACCGCCTTTTTCCTGGTTTATCTGATGTCCTCGCCGGTGTTTGGCTATCTGGGGGATCGTTGGGGCCGGATCCGATTGATGGCCACCGGCGCGGTGCTCTGGAGCCTGGCTACCAGCCTGGCAGCCTGGGTCAGCACGTATTCCGGTCTGTTGGTGGCGCGCGGCTTGGTGGGGCTGGGAGAGGCCTCGTTTGGTACGTTGGCCCCCGCTTATCTGGCCGATGTGCTTCCTATCACTCGGCGAGCCCGTTACCTCGGTTTGTTCTACGCCACCATTCCGGTAGGCGCGGCTTTGGCCTATTACTTTGGCGGTCAGGTGGGTCATTGCTGGGGCTGGCGCTGGGCTTTTCTGCTTGCCGGGTTACCGGGGCTGGGGTTGGGTCTGTTGGTTTTCACTCTTCCTAAACAGTCCACCCCGGGCGCTCCAGTTTCGGAGTCTTCTCAGACCGGTGGAGTAGGTCAGCCCCTGCTGGTAGCTGCGGAACTCTGGAAAATTCCTACCTTCCGTCGGGTCACCTTGGGTTATGGGTTGTTGACCTTTGCTCTGGGCGGACTGGCTTTTTGGATGCCGCGTTTTCTGGAGCTGCACAA
>JAQVHY010000043.1 GCA_028695935.1 Desulfobacca sp. | reverse complement strand
CGATTCACATTGATCAACGCCCCGGAGATATTCTCCTGGAAAAAGTGCTCAACGCCTTTCGGCATCAAAGATCGATTCACATCCTTGATCTCCACCAGGGTTACATTGCTCCAGGAAGTGCTCAACGCCTTTCGGCATCAAAGATCGATTCACCTACAGATAAGCACTGGGCTTTCACACATAGAAAAGTGCTCAACGCCTTTCGGCATCAAAGATCGATTCACCAGATGCGCACCCCCTGGTTGGGACTGCATGCCAAGTGCTCAACGCCTTTCGGCATCAAAGATCGATTCACGCGGCCAAACAACTTCTATATCAGAAGGTAGGAGCAATGGTGCTCAACGCCTTTCGGCATCAAAGATCGATTCACTCCCTCTAGTGTCCAAGGCTGATACAGACAGTCGTGTGCTCAACGCCTTTCGGCATCAAAGATCGATTCACAGATAGTTATGGACGCAAGCTGGGGTCATCGAAGGAATGTGCTCAACGCCTTTCGGCATCAAAGATCGATTCACCCCCAGAAACCGTTTTGCCACCCCAAAGTTTTTATCGGGTGCTCAACGCCTTTCGGCATCAAAGATCGATTCACGATTTTCAATGGAATGTGCCCCCTTCACCAGGGGGGTGCTCAACGCCTTTCGGCATCAAAGATCGATTCACAGGCACTGTCAGCAACAATATCTCGGACAAACAAAGTGCTCAACGCCTTTCGGCATCAAAGATCGATTCACGCGGGAAGAGGTAATGAGGTTGCTTGTAAAGGATGTCGTGCTCAACGCCTTTCGGCATCAAAGATCGATTCACTAGTAAATGCCGCCTGCATTTGCTTATAGGCGGGGTGCTCAACGCCTTTCGGCATCAAAGATCGATTCACTGGGGTTTCTTAGATGAAATCCCCAAAAAGAGAAAAGGTGCTCAACGCCTTTCGGCATCAAAGATCGATTCACCTCCATAACGATCTGGTGGCGGTGCTGGGCATATTGGTGCTCAACGCCTTTCGGCATCAAAGATCGATTCACAAAAACCAGAAAGGAAAAAAACTATGCCTGAAGTTGTGCTCAACGCCTTTCGGCATCAAAGATCGATTCACCGGCGGGTCTCAGACGGTGACAAATATCAGTTATAGTGCTCAACGCCTTTCGGCATCAAAGATCGATTCACAGCATGCCCGAAGGGAATCAGATCGGCATTGAGAAGTGCTCAACGCCTTTCGGCATCAAAGATCGATTCACTCATCCAGGCTGTAAATGCCGGTGATCTCGAAAAGTGCTCAACGCCTTTCGGCATCAAAGATCGATTCACTCCCCATCATTTTGAGCCGATTATTCCGTGTGAAGTGCTCAACGCCTTTCGGCATCAAAGATCGATTCACGGAGAGGGCTGGGGTGAGGGGGCCATCAAATTCTGTGCTCAACGCCTTTCGGCATCAAAGATCGATTCACTATTACGGGATAATCTAAAGGAAATAGAAATAAGCGAGTGCTCAACGCCTTTCGGCATCAAAGATCGATTCACCGCTGTCATCCAGGCTGTAAATGCCGGTGATCTCGAAAAGTGCTCAACGCCTTTCGGCATCAAAGATCGATTCACTGATCACCGGATAATAATTTTTGACATCAATGCCGAAATGTGCTCAACGCCTTTCGGCATCAAAGATCGATTCACCTCTTGAGCCCAATGACTGATGATCTGGGCACTGGTGCTCAACGCCTTTCGGCATCAAAGATCGATTCACGGCCACATACTCGAACAACGCCCGCCGGCTGTCAGGTGCTCAACGCCTTTCGGCATCAAAGATCGATTCACCACTAACCTGGAAGAAACCGTTTTAGGCATGCTAGATGTGCTCAACGCCTTTCGGCATCAAAGATCGATTCACTGGGAGGGACCTCGGAGGTATTCGGTCAGCTAAACATTTTCCAGGATGCGGTTATCAATCCCCGGCAAACCTATTACCAGACCAGGCTGACCCCGGTAATCTCGGATATGGGATTCCCAGGGGTCCAGCTTAAATTCGAACACCTGGACACCACCGCCCAGGAAGCCGTCTCCGATTATTATTCCCGCTTGGTGGCCGCCGGGGTATTGACGGTCAATGACGCCCGGGAAGAGTTGGGGTATCAACCGTTGGAATCGCCCGCCACCCCGCCTCGGGAAACCGAAGTGGCCGCTAAGGCCCATAAAATTGGGCTGGTCAAAGCCCTGCAAATCGCCCGGGAGTTGTTATGAGCGACGGTATTGATGTCAACCGCCTGGCCCTGTTGATCGCTGAACGGCTGCAGGAACGGGGCACCATCCAGGGACGGATTCCCTTCCTGACCGGCGACCTCCGGAAAAGCATCCAGGCCCAGTTAATCGGCCAGGGCCTGGCCGTAGTGGGGTCCATCTTACCTTATGCCCGCGCCGTGCACGATGGCCGCCCCGCCCTTACCATCCGCCCCCGACGCAAAAAGGCCCTCTACTGGGAAGGCCGAACTGTCGGCAGTCGCTATTTCCCCGGCGCTCCGCACCCGCTCCAGAAAGTTTTCCAGCCGGCCCGCAAAGGCAAACCCTTCCTGCGCCAGGCCGCCGAAGAAATGGAACGAACCGGTTTCGATTTTCTGGTCGAACCGTTGAAAAACCAGGTGTCGGCGGCCTTGAGTAAATATCTGCCCCGACAGATTAAGGTGCATATTATGGTTTAGCCGGAGGAATCATCAGTAATGGAAAAACCACTAGGCACTGAAATGCATCAGGCTACCTTTGTTGCCCAGGGAGCTTTCCCTCTCCCGATCTACGAGGATATCTTGGAAGGTCTGGTGAACACCATTGGGATGCAGATCCCGCCGGGAGAAACCGGGCAGCCGATAACCAAAGTTTTTCCGGCGGAAGACGGCAGTGGCGGCAATGGGGTGACGGTCGTGCAGTTTTTGGTTGAGTCCTTTGCGGTCATCGATGCCTGGGATGATCTGGATCATTTCTTTGTCATCATCAACTCCTGCCGGCCTTTTGATTGCCGGGTCGCCGGAGACTATCTCCAAACCAAGGGCCATATACTGGATTTTGCCCAGAGTCGGGTGAGAAATCCGGATATTCCATAAACTTTGAGCCAAAAATGGAATCGCCTGCTGTTTGCCCCCTGGTTATGGAACCTGCCGGCCTGGTATAGCCGGAACCGGGACAAAGTTACCTGCAAAATCGGCGATCATACCTTTCTCAAGCTGTGAGCGACACAGCATCACCTGGCAAACTCCGGCGCAAACTCCTTGAGAGCCTCCAACAGTTCCAGCAGGTTGACGTCTTTCAAAACCCTGAGGGGGTTTTTATTGCCACCCTCTCCCCAGTAGGTATCATCATTATACACTTCTACCCTGGGGTATTTTTCGCGATGCGCCGGGCGGGGATGCTCTTTCAGAAATTGAATAATTTCCTGGAGACGGTAAAAAGCTTCAAACAGCCAAATCAGGCTGTCGTTATCTTCCAGATATTGGGCCAGAGGCATATTTTTACCCCGATAAGCCTCAGGAAATTTCCCTTTTCCCCGCATGATATCTTTTGGGCGTAGAACTAACTCTGTACTGCCGATAAGAACCATTTCGATAGCCATTGTGATTTCACCGTCATAGTTGTTCCTGGGACCGTGACCCGCTTGAAATAGGATTTTAAGCTGTCAGTGGGGAAATAAGCTGAGGTCACCATATTGCCCCGTAGAAAAATGTGCTCAACGCCTTTCGGCCTCAAAAATCGATTCACATTGACGAGGCCCGGAGTTGGAAAGGCAAGCCGGTGGTGCTCAACGCCTTTCGGCATCAAAGATCGATTCACGCTGACGGCAACCTGGTCTATAACAAGAGCTACGGGTGCTCAACGCCTTTCGGCATCAAAGATCGATTCACCCACCTATAAGCACCTGGCCCTTAATCCCGCGGATGTGTGCTCAACGCCTTTCGGCATCAAAGATCGATTCACCTGGTGCGCCTGGACGCCCAGATGCAATTGCTGGCGTGCTCAACGCCTTTCGGCATCAAAGATCGATTCACCCACCTATAAGCACCTGGCCCTTAATCCCGCGGATGTGTGCTCAACGCCTTTCGGCATCAAAGATCGATTCACCCAGGAGGCGGTCCTTACCCTTACTGAGGATGACCTGTGCTCAACGCCTTTCGGCATCAAAGATCGATTCACTTGGGGGTAAACCGGGCCATCAGCTCTTTGTCCAGGTGCTCAACGCCTTTCGGCATCAAAGATCGATTCACCTAGTTGACTTTATGATTAGCTTGTGCTAACGAAAAGGTGCTCAACGCCTTTCGGCATCAAAGATCGATTCACGCGCGAAGATTAACTGCGGCCTGGCGTGGGTCTTGCGGTGCTCAACGCCTTTCGGCATCAAAGATCGATTCACCGTATTTGTCTGGCTGGGACGGGTGCTACTGGTCAGTGCTCAACGCCTTTCGGCATCAAAGATCGATTCACACCTTATTTTCGCCGCACTCCGTCGAGGTGCAACTTGATGCTCAACGCCTTTCGGCATCAAAGATCGATTCACACCCTATAAGCACCTGGCCCTTAATCCCGCGGATGTATGCTCAACGCCTTTCGGCATCAAAGATCGATTCACACGTTGCTACCGCCTGGTGGAAACCGACTATGAGCTATGCTCAACGCCTTTCGGCATCAAAGATCGATTCACACCCTGGCACAACCTGGCCTTGCTGGGCAGTGAATTGATATGCTCAACGCCTTTCGGCATCAAAGATCGATTCACACGACCAGAACCGAATTTAATCCCTTCTATCCGGCGGGCTCAACGCCTTTCGGCATCAAAGATCGATTCACACCCCCCGCAAAATTTACCTTAGAATTATCGCCATGTTAACCGGTTATTTTCATGGACCTTGGGGCTACGAGTTTAAAAATAACAAATTATCAAGCTCCTGGGGATATATCATATTATTTTCTTTGGAATTATTGTTCATCAAGTACCGATCCGGTGCTATTTTACCACAAAACCGTATAATTACCGTTAGTTATCAATGAAATCTCCTTAATTTCCCGATTGTCCGAATGGTACTTGCATCAGTATATTTCATATTTGGAATCTGGCTCCACCCATTTCTCGGTTCCGGTGCTGTCAATTACCCGTTGGGCGCAACTCGGGCACAGGCGCACAATCAGTAAACTGTCTTCGTCTTCGAGAATTTTGCTCAGCTTCCAACGCAGTGATGCCAGTTTCGTTCTGGTCAGATGCACCCGAAAAATGGATAGTTGCAGGTGATCTCCGCAGCCCTTGAGGGTTTTATAGGCCTTGGCCCAACGTTTGGGATCGCGGATGTCATAACAGATCAGGTGCCAATGTTTTTCTTCACCCATCAGCGTAACCTCAAGCGGGCAAACAACCCGGGCTGGCCGGTCCATTCTTTTTCCAGAAGCCGCGTCTCCAGTTCAATGGTCCGGGCGTAACTCAAAGAATAATTTAGGACCGGATGCTTCCACTTTTCCTGTTTGCGGCTTTCATATAGTTGAATGGCCTTGCGTCGCCCATCGTTATTTAGCCATACCTGTCCAGGGTTTATCTCAAAGTCTGATTTCTGCCACTGTCGCCGGTTTATGGAGCCGATTAAGGGAATGTCCCAAAGCAAAAGGCGAAAGAGTTCCATCAAGTCTAAGGCCAAAGGATAGGCAGGGGAGCGGGGCGTATGGAAAAATCCCAGGGCTGGTTCCAGGCCACTAGCCAGCAGAGCCCCAACGCAGTCCCGGTAAAGCAGTGCATAGCCGAAGGAAAGCAACGCGTTAACTGGGTCTTTGGGGGGACGGCGATTCCGTCCTGCAAATACCAGGAAATCGCTAAGGCCCGTTTTTAGCAGGAGAGGCAGTAAACCAAAGTAAGCTCGTCCGGCGTGACCTTCATGTCCGCGGATTTTTTCTATAATTGCCATGGGGTCGTAAGTAGTGGAATCGGCAACCTCGATTTCCAGGCGGGTGATTTCTTTCAAGGTGTCTCGGATCTGGGTTAGATTGTCCTGCACCCCCGGTTCTTTGGCCAGATCTTCTTGGCCGCGTAGCGCTCTCATTGCGTAGCGCAGTTGGTTTTCTACCTTGGCTTGTACCAGACGGCAGGCTAGCTGTACTCTAAACCAGGGGTCAGCTAAGGCCTGATGCTGTCGGTGACGACGTTGCACCTGGCTCGCGCCCGCCGCGAAGGCCCCTACATAATGGCCACCGTAGGAAAGCCAATGCAGTCCGATTTCATTGGCGGCGCAATAGTGAATGACCTGGGTGCTTACCTGGACGTTCCCATGCAGCACCAGGGCCAGGATATTCATCCCTGGCAGAGGTTTCTTGCTGCCGTCCGGTCGACCTATGACCAGTTGCTCGCCTTCCCGGTGCACGGTAGCCCCCTGCTCCACGATGTGGACTACCCGCCGGTCGTCGTCAGGAGGGAAAAGACGCTGTGGTTTAGGTTTTTCGGCCAGGGCAAACCGTTCTTCTTCCGGCAGACACACGGGGGCCAGAGAGCAGGTGCGACAGAGTTTTTCAGGAACGCTTACCGGGGGCCGTTCTAAAGAAGCCCGTAGCTCCCGGGCTCGACCTACCGCAGTCTTGATTTCCGTTAATGCTGCCTGGGACTGGATAGGCACCTTGACCTTCTGGTTATCGGCGTGATAGTGAATTACCGCCTCTTTGACCTCCTGGCCGGTGTGTTCCGCCAGAAGCAGCGCATAGGCCAGAACCTGGAGGCGGTCGCTGGGCCAGGGCGCGCCTTTTTGGGATTTCCCTTTCTTATGTTCCACTACTACCCACCCCCCGGCGCGGCGCTTCACACAGTCCAACTTTCCCTTGAGGCCCAAGGTTTCGCTGGCCAGCTCCAGGGTATGGGCCTCCTCATCCTTCTCCAGTTCGGTATGCAAACGCCGACCGTCATAAACATTGGCGTCGGCCCGGCGGAGCTCCTCCACCTCCTCCAGATAAAAGAGGCGCTCGCAGTAGGCCAGGGCGTGCAAGGCCATGACGCGAAGCAAAGGCTCACCAGTGGCTTTGTCGGCGGCATGGAAGGAGGTAATACAATCAACCTCTTTCTGATGGGGCTTTTCCATAAAAAGACCAATTTCTTATGAAATGTTAATTGTTATCCAACGCGGATCCTCTTCTGCAGGAGTTTCCAATTTATCGGATTTCAGACTGAACTGCCGGTAAACAGTTTTTGAGGAACCGACATGGTCAACCCAGATGGGCAAAGGCAAATCTCCTTGTTCATCCATTACCAGCCATTGGCCCTCTAATTGCCGCCAGCTAGGGAACCAGTTGAGATCGTTGATCAGGTCCCGGCTTTCACCCAGGCTCAGCCCGCCATAGCGATTGACCCCGGTGGGGTTCTGGGAGGCCGACAGGAGGCGTTCGGCCAGTTTTCCCGGAGCGACCCAAATGCCCATCTGTAATCCGATCAGCATCTCTTGGTAGTCGGGGCGACGGTTGCTGCCAATGCCGGGGGGCGACTTAGTCTTTATTCTCCAGGTGGTTCTGAGGCTTACGGATTTCTGAGGCCGATTCAATAGGGCATAAGCCAGGCGAGTCCCCTGATAAACATAACGGTCTTCTTCCCCTACCAGGGAAAGCAGAAACCCATAGACCGTAGAAGGCGGGGGGACCTCTTCGGTTTCGAAATATTCCCGGGCCATCCCTTTACGGAAACAGCACACCGGTACACTCAGATACAGGTATATGGTTCGCTCAGCCATGCTACAGCCCCAGTTGAGCACTTACGTCAGATTTACAATTCTCCAATACCTTTTTAACGCCGGGGTTGCAGATCTTAGCTTGCAATTCTTGGATGTCTGGGAGTTGGGCGATTAAACCTCCGATATACAGCTCTTTAGGATCGATATCCCCTGCTTTAACCTTACGCACCAGTTCAGGGGTGATGATGCTGCCATTTTCTTCTTGAAAGCAATAAAGCAGGCGAGGAGCCGGGTCAGGGGTTACCCGTAAGATTACCGATTCGGGAGAAAAGTCAAAGAGGAAGCGGCTATGGTTTCCCGCCACTTCTCCTAAATTGACAAGGCCGTCCAGGGCATCCAAGCAGCGTGTCTTTTCCCTTAGGCGTTCCGGGGTCAGGGCAAATCCATATTGATAGCGCGTGGCATGCATTTCCGTGCCGTACAACGAAGTCCTGCCCTTTTCCCCGCTTTTGGCGTTGAATGAGATGTCACCGGCGTAAGGAGTGGTGGAAATAGCACGGGTAATTTCTAAAACGCCTCGCCTCTTGTTTACGGTACCTTTCGGACGTTTGCCCTTTTGGGCAGGAGCTTCTCCCTCTGCCTCTAATTTGGCACCTTCGGCGCGCATGAATCCCAACAAGTCGTCATCAAGGTAAATTTTGCCATTTGCTTCGGACCAGCCCCGCCAATCGGGGTCTTGCCAGACATGGTCTTCCTTATCATCGACCCAACGTCGGTTAACCTCCTGATTGTTCATTTGCCAGTAGTACCTTAGAGCCCAGCGGATGGCTTCCGCCGATACCGTGGTATGAACCTGGTCCTGCCAGAGAATTTTTTGCAAGGTGGTTATGTTGCCTTCGGTTTCACCCCGATTGTTGGCCGCGCAACCAGGGGCCGTTACCATAGCTCCAAAGATATGTAAGCTCATATTCTATTCCTCCTCCCTGTCCAAAGGTTCTTTAATTTCTAGTTCTTCAACACCTTTGCCGACATACGAGGCCAGGGCCAGCAGCGCCAGATCTCGGGCTCGCTGCCAATCCCCGCCGGTAAAAAGGCCCAGCAGTTTCTGCCAATTGCCTTGTAATACCTGGTTGAGGCCCCCTCGGGCAAACAAATCCGCCAATTCAGCCCTTAAGGTGGCTGCATTTTTCGTACGCATAAGTGAGGCACGTAGGCGCTCAAACTCCTTACCAAATTGGGCTACTTCCCCTTTGAGTTTGGCCCGCTGGGCTAGGGCACCGTAACGATTGCGCAAAGCCTGATGCACGGCTTCCACCAGCAGGCGATCCTCTTCCGGTGACCATTGGGCTTCCTGTACCATAGTATTTAACTCCTTTCTTTCCCAAGATATTATGCCGGCTAACTTCTTTGACTGCATAAGTTGAGAAAAATTAGCGTACCATCTGCGGCTGGCGGCAATATTATCAGCGATTAAACCCCGAATGATGCTGGGGTAGCAGAATAATTTGCCGTCCTCCTTGATCCACTTCTTATTAGGCAGGATTTTTAGAGCCAGATCATAAAAATGTAGGCTAGGCGCATCTATGTCTTTGATCGTCATGATGCCGGTGCGAGTTTTTTGCTGCTTTGCCCAGCCTAAGGTGCCCATGGTTACCACTGAGCAGGAATTGATTTCCAGGCTCTCAAGAAATCCTTCGGCAGAGAGGACATTAAGCATGGTCAAAGCGCTCAACCCGGCATCACCCATGCCGTAGACATAAAGACGCTGAACCGGAGCTTGTAAGAATCTCTGGTAACTCCGATTGAAGGTTTCTAAGTCGGTAATATGGGGAAGGACCAAGGCGGCCAGCCGGCGCTGGTCATATTTGCCGTCCCGGGTGCGGTGGGAGATCAAAAAATACAGGGAGGCCACCGGGGCAAAGAGCAGAAGAAGGAATTTTTCGGGGGAGTTTTTCAGTGTCGTCGCTTCTGAGTGGATAACGTGACGGACTGCTCCGCCTGGCAAGAGCCAGCCGGCCAGATTAATTTCTTTCTTGAAACAGCCTTTCTGGTTGAAGAGAAACTTGAGGGCTTGTTGATTTTGGTAATTTTCTATCGGCTTGATAACCGTAGTTAACATTTTGCCATCAAAATCAAAGGCCAGAGTCCTTTCTCGGGCTGCCAACTTTCTGGTGCGGCCATGCTGTAAGTAAGTTAATAAAATAGCCTGGTGCAGGCTAAGTTTTTCCAGATCTCCCATAGGATGGATAGCGTGGGCCAGGTACTGAACCGCACCCTGCTGGCTGATGCCGAAAGCTTTCTTGGTAATGGGCCCCAAAAGATCTTTGGGGGTATGGCTCCAATAAAGCTCCACCTGGCGCGGGCCTAAAACCCACCCGCCCCACGGTTCAAATTCCTCGGGGTTGAGACATTTTAAGGTCATATACAAACCAGCCAGGCCAACCCGGTGGAAATGGGTCATCCCGGGGTCAAATAATCTCAAAACCAGGCGTTTCTCGGGCATATTCTCCTCCCCAAAACGGGTCATAGGTGATGGTCCCCAAAGGGGCAATGGCATATCTGCCCCTAAATGACCAGCGTTGCCAGGGCAAGTGGTACGGAATGGGCATAGGCATTGCCATTTCTGTAGATGGACCTAAGGCTAAGTCTTCCTCCCGCACTATCTCCAAGGTATACCCTGGCTCCATCAGGGCGTGACGGTTGCTTAAAGAACGCCAGGGATCGTCAATCCAGTCACAATGAATCGTATCGGTGTATTCAACCTGTTGCATCTGCTCTGCCACCCGCCAAAAAGCCCGGGCCAGATCACTCTGAGACTTATGGGTAGTATCCGCCACCTGATTCAGCCAGTCTTCAATGGCAGGTTCGTGGTATTCTTCCGGGGAATAGGGCTTAGGGTTTGGGGGCTTGATAAACAATGCCATCCTGGCTTCACGTGGTTCATCAGCGAAGCGATTCAGGCGGCCCAGACGTTGAATTAAGGCAGGGATGGGAGCGTATTCGGTGATCAAAAGATCGGCCGAGAGATCTAAAGATATCTCAGCAACCTGGGTGGTAACTGCCAGCATAGCCGGTTTCTTAGGGAGAAAGCCATCTACCACCGTGCGTTGGCGAATTAAACGGTCCCGATAACGATAGCGACTATGAAATGGCTGTACCGGTAGTCCTGACTCAAATGCCTGTTTTGCAAGGGTCATAGACCTTGAAACAGTGTTTGAAATCCACAGAACCTTACCGCCTTTATTCAAAACCTTTTGGGCTATCTGCCAGGCGTTATCCTCATCGGACCGTTTTAATATATAGCGTTTGGCGTTCTCCCGGGTTGCTGGCCCAGATATGACCGCCATACCCCCTCTTGCTGAACAGATCTTGTGGAGGGCTCTTTGCCGTCCGGGTGGTATAGTAGCAGTCATCAATAGCACGGGTATAGACTTAAAAATTTCCAAAAATCTGAGAAGATGTTGGAAAAGTCTAGGGGAAAAGCTATGTATTTCATCAAAAACAAATACCGACTGAGCCAGAGAGGGCCAGGCATACAAGCCTCGTCTGGAGTTCTGTAACAGACCCAGAACAGTATGGGCTGTACATACTACCGCTGGCACCGGCCAGGTATCAAGGGCCTCCAGGTTCAGGGCTCGAAGTTCAATCTCAGTTTTGGTGAGAGAGGGCATATTTTGCAGCAGGCGGTAATCCACCTTCGCCCTGGAGTGGATGAGAATTGCCTCAAAATCAGGATCCTGGAAATAACCACTGAAACCCTCAGACGCCGTAGTAGTGGTCGGATAACAGAAAAATAGCCTCTTCCCCTGGGCATGTTCTGCGGCCCAAAGATAAGCTGCGGCAGTCTTACCTGCGCCACAACCGGCTTGCAGCAATAAAGTAGCAGAGCGTTCCTCTTGGACTTTTTTTTGAAAAGGCCGCAGAGGGTAGCCTTTCAACTTTCGATTTACCAGGCTTTCCAAAGATTTTTGGTTTAAAGACACTTTTAAGCGCGCCTTGAGCCAACCCTTGATCTCTTGGCCTTTTTCGGGCAACGCTGAGCCGCTAAGATCAGCAGCCATCAGGGTAGCTTTCATGACTGCGATGGCAAGCTTCTGGTGAGGAGAAAATTCCACCTCAAGCTTCCGTCGCAGGCGACTCAAGCGAGATTTTAAGCCACCCAGGGCCAAAAGAGAGTATGGCTGATTAGCTAATTCCGGATAAGGGCCTAATTGTAAAAGCTCTTTCCCAATATCCAGGAAGCTACGAAACTCAGGATGAACACCCAGGAATAATACCTCAGGCCTTTGTCTTTCTTTTTGATCGGGAAACTTGAGATGATGTCCGGCTATTGAGAAATATACCGCAGCCTTGAGCCAAGCCGGATGGTTTCCCCAAAAATCTGTCAGCCACTCGTCCAGATGTTCTGAAATTACTACTATTCCTAAAGTTTCATGCCGCACTCCCTGACGGAAATGCGGATCCCGCATCATGTTCTGAAAGTGGTTGTTCGCCTTCCCTAAATCGTGCAACCAGGCAGCAGCAAGGTTAGCAGTTTGCCAGGCAGACAAACTGACTGCGTCTCCAATAAAGTCCATAACCTGGGAGGCCAAGACGTCATGCAAGACCTCCATAGCTTGCATCACTTGCCGGGTATGTCCTACTAAGGTATGTTCAACTTTAGGGTTTTGGGGGTCCTCAGGCTTTTTAGCTAACAGATGCTCATAGGTCATGTTTATCTTTTCCACACCTCAAAAAAGCCGCAACCCATCTTACGGCGGCCGCCTAGGCCATGCTCCTGGACTAAAATAGATTCGGATGCGGTTAACTCTGCAACTAGGACTTCATAGCCCACCACTTGCTTGCCATGCACCTGAAAGGTCCGACGGCGGCCTACGGAAAGTTGGCCATTGATACCTAATATCTCCATTTGTTTTTTAATTTCGGCCTTAAACCTTGTCTGGTCCTGGCCGTTTTTAGTAGTTACTAAGGGAGAAAACAATGCTACTGCGGGTATCAACGCCCTGGTGTGGGGCACGCCTACCCGAATTGAATTTTCCTGCACTACTAAAGATTTTCCGGCCAGACCGAGATAATCTTTTATCCGGGTTATCGGTAATCTCAGCACCAGTTCTGAGTTTGGTGAAATATCCAAACGGCCATCTCCTAAATATCGTCCCCTGATGAGTTTCAAGCCCACATCTTGATCATCATGAATGGCCGGGCAAACTCGACTTATGGCACTATAGAGAGTAAAACCGTGATCTACCGGCAGTTCTTTTCCCGATACCTTGAAAACCAGGTCTATTTTAGGATACATTTTGTCCCCCATACACCCGCGCCCGGGCCGCATTGACTAATACCCCAACATTGATATCCAGATAATCATAGCCCCGGGCCTTGTCGTTGCCCGGCGCCGGCCGTAAGTCCGCCCCCAGGATTGCAGCATCCAGCATCCGGCCGCGGCATTGGATTCCGGCGCGCCTAGTGGTCAAACTGATACTCAATGCCGGCATCGCGGAGCATCCAGATTGCTTGCCGGATGAAGCCGCGGGGCATGATTAAATCGTTGCCATCTATCCGATAAAACCGTAGTTTCTCGGGAACCCGCCAGTTGGAATAACCGTGCTTTTCATTTTCCAACCAGACCGGGTTGTCAAAGGTCAGGCGGTCCTGTAGGCGCTCTAGGACCGGGGGCGACAAATCTCCCAAGGGAGATAAATAAATACGGCTGTCAATTTTCAGAGTGGCGATCAAGGCGGGTTATCCTTTAATGTTTTAGCCTTGTTAGCAGAGGCCGGGCTCCCATCCGGCTACTGCGGTTTCCTGTCCCCTCCTGGCCCTCATCCCCCGGCTTTACGCCGCTCCGCTAAACGTCTGATCTGATTTTCCTCCTCCGGCCGCGGCGTCCGGTCAATGTTGTTCTTTTCGATACAGTTG
The DNA here is from genome assembly GCA_028695935.1 of Desulfobacca sp. Classification (GTDB taxonomy): domain Bacteria; phylum Desulfobacterota; class Desulfobaccia; order Desulfobaccales; family Desulfobaccaceae; genus Desulfobacca_B. Next base: position 9,608 of record JAQVHY010000043.1, on the reverse strand, counting down.
ATCAAAGTCGGCACCGCAACTTTATCCCGCTTGGCGATGAAGTTCAGTTTGGAGCCATTTCTTAACAGATTTTCAACCTCGGCCCGATGGGGGTCCAGCTTGCTCTGGCCCGGGCCGGGTGCCTCCCTAACCTCACGCCCGCAGCTCTCCGGGCCTTCGACGCCTCCGTGGTGCGGGTCGACACCAGGTCATGCTCGATCTCGCCGAACAGGGCTACCATGGCTAGCAAGAGTTCGGTGTCAATGCTGCTGTCCAGAAGCCAGGCCCCTTGATCGTGGCCACGATCAGGGCGGTCTGGCTGTTGTGAATCCTCAGCGCATCAATGCCCGTCTTCTTTATATTTCCCCCGGAGAACAAGGTTAGCCGTTTGCCGGTTACGGGGTTATAAACCAGGATATGTTTGCCACCTTCTTTAATCTCATAGCCCAGCTTTAAGGCCACTTTGACAAGGTGCTTTCCCGTGTAACTCATAAAGCCTGGGCTTTTTCTGCTTTAGCCGCTTGCCATTCCCGTTCATGTTCCAAGCACAATTCCAGGGCGTCAATGATATTAGCCAGGGCCTCCCGCTCGGTTTCCCCCTCTGAGATTGCCGCCGGTTCTTCCTGGCATTGCACGGTGTAGCCGCCGTCTTCAAGGTCTGGGGTCAAGACCACGGTAAAAGTTTGCCCTACAACTGTAATCTTTTCTTCACGGGGGGCTGCAAACTTCTTTAGCTCCCCTTGTAAGCCCTCAATGATTTTCCCCAAGGCCAGGGAGATTACCAACTGGCCGTCTCTGAGGGTGTCTAAAATCCTTTGGGGATCTTTATCCACTACAAAGATATTTGTCCCGTCGGTCAAAAAACGAAATTCGGCTAGCTGGGTTTCCTTTTTAGGGTAGTGCTTTTCTAAGTAAGCCAGAGCCTTCCTGATTTTTTGTAAGCTGATACCTTCATCCCTGAGCCTTTTGGCCACCTTCAGGGCCACCAGATCCTTAAAGTCATATTCCCGCCTCGATCCTTTGCCGGCTGCTGCCCTTACGGATGGTCTAACCACGCCGGTTGTCGCCCAATAGTCGAGTTGCTTATATGACACGCCGGTTAAGGCTACCACCACCTTTTTGCCAAAAATCATTTTGGCCATAACTTCACCTCTTAGGTTAATAATACCACTAATAGGATTATTAAGCCATGGTGCAAATTATGTCAAGAAGAAACGGAGAGAAAAATAAGGATTTATCGGGCGATAGGCTCTAAAAATATCATATAATTGATTTTACAAAAATTATTCCTTCAGGAGATTTAGACTATGAGTAAGTATATGCAGATTACGGTTACTGTTCGTCCTTATTATCAAACCGAGTTAGGGGCGACTTACCCAAAACTGGCACGCCATCTCAGTTATTTAGATAAGGAGCTGGTGAAGCAAAATCCCTCACTCTATGAATTAGTCACTAAGTTGGATAAGCTGCTTTACGCCCTTGAAGGGACGCAGCTCAGAGAGGTGCTGCTCCGACAGCGCGGGAAGCTTCAGAACTTGCACAAGAGTATCGAAGAGAAAATAGCCGACTGGAATCTCGCCCAGGCTGACCGGCTGCTTTACCATATTGAGGATATATTTGATGAAATAGAATCTGAGTTGGATTAGCTATTATTTGCAGCAGTCAAAAGGGAACTACGAGGTTTGTAGTTCTGCCCTCGTATTTTTGAAAGAAATATTTTTATAAAGCCTAGGGAAAAACCCTTGGGCCAACAGAAAGCGTGGCTCTCCCCCAGATTGAGATCGTCGGATGGATAGTGTATATTTTTAAAATTACTAAAATGCCACCAGCTGCAAGTCAGAGCCTGAAATATCTCGTCAAGGCACATTTTTCCGGGTTTATCCCCACTGCCGTCCGAGATGAATTAATCAACCAGCCTGAGGAGAGCCTATGGGTTTACGGGCCAGTGATGTCATGGAAACCAATTTTTATACCCTGCTGCCCCAAACTCCCATTGCCGAAGCGGTAAAAATCTTCAAACAGGCCAGCACCGAAAAGGGCCAGATAGTTTTTGGCATGATGGTGATTGATCAACAGGGTAATTTGGTCGGCATGCTGTCGATGTACGATATTTTTCTGCTGATCCGGCCCAAGCATATCCACATCTGGGGAGAGATGAGCGATATCGATGTTTCAGGGATAATTGCTCAAGCCTGCCAACGGGCCCGATCCTTAGTAGTGGGCGACATCATGACTACCGAGGTTATTACCATCACCCCGGATACCCACCTGTTGTCTATTTTGGATATCATGCTGAAAAAACATGTCCGCCGCCTGCCGGTCCTGGAAGGCGGCAATGTGGTGGGGATAGTATATATGTCCAGAGTTTTTGACCACTTACTAGAACGCTTGGCCGGTTGAGAGGGACCTGCGGCGATGCCCGTCATCCATCATCAGAGTGTTCTAAAGGGCTTGACCGTCCAGGAGGCCATGCGCCGCTCGTTAATTCAACTTCCCAGGCAGGCGTCTCTGGAACAAGCCATCCGTTATCTGATTAAATATAAAGTCAATGCCCTACTGATTATCAATGAACAGCACGAACCATTAGGAGTAGTCTCCAAGACCGACCTGATGGGCGCCTATTATGCCGGACTGCCGGTCGATGCCCCGGTAGAGACGATAATGGTGGGTCCGCCCTTGTTTTGCCACCCGGAGGACAGCCTCGACGCAGCCCTGGAAACCATGCGAACTCATCGCGTCCATCGTTTGTATGTTTTAAATGAGGCAGCCCAGCAGGCCATGGGCGTTCTGGCTTATCCGGATATCGTCGGCCTGCTTTATCGGTTCTGTAACAAGTGCAACCGCAGCATTAGCAAAAATCAGGACTTGGCGGATCGCTTCCAGGTGCGAGAAGTAATGACGCCCGCAGTCCAGGCTTATGGCCAAGACGCCAGCCTGGCGGAGGTCATGGAGGGCTTGGCGGCTTACCGCTTTGGGGCCGTGCTGATTAAGAATCTGCGAGATCTTCCGGTCGGGGTGGTCTCCAAAACCGATCTTATTATAGCCTACAAACACGGCGTCTCCCCGCAGGCCGAAGCCCGGACCATCATGAACTCTCCGGTTCAGAGCTGTGATCAGGAGGATTTATTGCTGGCGGCCCTCCAGAAGATGATCTTTGCCGACGTGCATCGCCTGTTTGTATATCAGGGGCAGCCGCAACACCTGGTGGGAGTGTTATCCCTTTCCGATGTGGCCCGCTTCCGCTCTGGTAGCTGCCGGGCCTGCTTAATCAGCCGGGTTAAAATTGATTAAGTTTCTAAGTTAAAATGGGATAGTTTACCCTTGAGTCGATATCGGGGCTTGGGTCTTAGACCAAAAATGTTTGAAATTTGAAGCCATGGATATAAATACACAAATGAATTCACAGATAAACTTTATCTTCAGCGAACAGAAAAACCAATTATTACTCAATAATACGGCTGATGAATTCGGAGCTCAGCTAGAGGATTTCCTGTACCGCCATGATCAGCTTTTCCTCGCTGGGGATATAAAAACGCTCCAGGGGTGGACTGACCGGCACCGGGATATCCGGCCCGGTCACCCGCCGCAGCGGTGCCTTCAGACTTTCAAAAGCCTCTTCCATCACCACCGCCGCCACTTCACCGGCAAAACCGCCGGTGCGCGTGGCTTCATGCAACACCACCAGGCGACCTGTCTTACGCACCGAAGCCAGAAGGGTCTCCTTGTCCAGGGGCACCAGGGTGCGCAGATCTACGATCTCCAGCTCAATATTCTCCCGGGCCATCTGGTCGGCTGCCTTCAGGGCCACCAATAGCATCTTGGACCAGGTTACCACGGTGACATCTGTGCCCTGGCGCTTGATCTCGGCCTGCCCAAGGGGGATCTGATATTCCTCCGCGGGAACCGGTCCGGGCACGAAGTAAAGCATCATATCTTCAATGAAAACCACGGGGTTCGGCTCGCGGATGGCGGACTTCAGAAGCCCTTTGGCATCGGCCGGGGTAGATGGCATGACCACCTTCAGCCCGGGGCAGTGGGCCACCCAGGCTTCCAGGTTGTGGGAGTGCTGGCACCCGGCACCGAAACCGGCCCCGGTTTTCATGCGTACCACCAGGGGAAAAGAGGATTTTCCGCCCGACAGGTAGCGCAATTTGGCGGCATGATTGACGATCATATCCGAAGCCAGGGTAAAAAAAGGATTGTACATGATTTCCACCACCGGTCTTAGCCCAGCCACTGCCGCACCCACCGCCAATCCGGCAATCGCCGCCTCGGAAACCGGAGTATCCTTCACCCGCCGGGCACCGAAATCTTTCAATAAGCCCGCGGTGGGGAGCATCGGGCTGTCATGGATACCCACTCCGATGCCCTCCCCCGCCAGAAACACATCAGGGTTCCGCCGCATTTCTTCTCTGAGGGCTTGATTGATGGCCTGTCCCATTCCTAATGGCTGCACGCGGTCGTTCCTTTCATCAGAGAAACTTCTCCTTTACGCATAGACATCCTCGAGGGCCTCGTGTGGCTCGGGATAGGGGCTCTCCTCTGCAAAGCGTATGGCCTCCTGCACCATGGCATCGATGCGGTGCTCCATTTCCCGCAGTTCATCCACGCTGATAAGTCCTTGGGCGAGCATATCGCCGCGCAGTTTCGGGATGGGGCACATGGCCTGCCATGCCGCAATCTCTTCCTGGGGCTGGTAGAGCTGGAGGTCGCTTTCACCATGGCCCCGCCAGCGGTAGGTCTTATATTCGATGAGCGTCGGCCCCTCTCCAGCAACGGCGCGCCCTCGGGCTTCACAGGCCGAGGTGTAGACCGCCAGCGCATCATTGCCATCGACCACCACCCCCGGCATGGCATACCCGGCCGCCCGCTCCGCGATATTCGGCACCTTGGTATGCTCTTCATAGCGCTGGGCGCCGGCGTAAAGATTATTCTCGCATACAAAGATCACCGGAAGGGCCCAGAGGCTTGCCAGATTCAAGGCTTCGTGAAAGGAGCCTTCGTTGGTGGCGCCGTCCCCGATGAAACAGACGGTGACGCTTTTCTCCTCTCGGTACTGCTGGGCAAAGGCCCTGCCGACCGCAATGGGCGGCCCGCCGCCGACCACGGTCGTGGTGCAGGGGGCATTGACCTCGGGCACCGCCAGATGCAGCGTCCCGCTCTTGCCCTTATTGCACCCGGTTCTTTTTCCGTAGATTTCGGCCATCAGTGCTTTCGGATCAGCCCCCTTGGCCAGCAGGTGGCTATGGCTGCGATGGTTGGTGATGATCACATCCTCCGGTTGCAGGGCGGCGCATACACCCGCGCCAACCGCCTCCTGCCCCGTGCATAGGATCATCATTCCGGGTATTTTGCCCTCAATCTTGCACAGCTCCGTGAGCGCTTCCTCGAACCGGCGGGACAGCAGCAATGACCAGAGAATTTCCAGCTTCTTTGACTTGGAGATCTGCATGGGCCTCCTTTTTGGGTTTGCCTGTCATTCTTAATCTAGATCATGCGGCAACGTTGGCCGCCATGATCAAACGATAAATTTGGTGGGTTTATGGCCCGAAGAAGATCGACGAGACTTTCGGTTTTAAACCTGAATCCTCTCGTCGAGTGCATGATAGCATGTCTTTACCTCTGAAATCAAATTCTTGCCCGAAGAGCTAGTTAGTTGCCAGAACCGTAACCTCAGGCTGGTGGCGAATCATAATATCCCGCGCTTTGGGTCCGCAGTTGAAAACCAGATCAAACGTAGACAGGTGGGCCAGAAAATCCCCCCAAAGTTGGGGATAAATAGGCGCCCTGTAGCTGAAGCAGCCCAGCTCAATGCCGTTTTTATGGAAAAGCTCAGGATCAAGATATTTATAGGCCTGACGCTGGACCAGAAAAGTCGAAGCCTCCATGGCTTTGCAGATTTCAATGAGAAGCTGGGGGCCTTTGGCTTTTATCCCCAAATCAGAGAGGAGGACCAGCCTCGTTTCTATCTGAAGGCAACTCAAGAGATGGTTAATAATCACCAGGTTTAAATCGACCAGTTTTGCAAAGCCGGAGGAAAAAATCTCCTTTAGGAAGTTGAGGTGGTCCGCCAGGTAAGGGGCATTACCATAGGCAGTCTTGAGGCTTTCCAGGTGCTTGTGGGGCCAGCGACCCTCATAGCAGATCCTGACCTGATTGATATTTTGCCGTCCCCAACCCTTCTTCCAAACCGGAATGGTCAGCCACAGGGGCCCCTGATCATTTTTAAAGCGGTTTCTGTTGATCCATGTCGTACTTTGCGGGAACTGAATATCGTCCAGGATGACCAGGGCATCAGAGAGCAAGGCCTTGTAAAAAAAGCCGGGGAACGGGCAAAAATAGGGTTGGTTGGTCGAGATAATCATATTAAACACTTAAACCGCTGGTTTATCCGGTGTCTGGGGAAATTAAAAATTATGTTATATTTTACCTAAAAAATATCTAAGCACAATGTATGATGCCAACGTCCAGCCAGGATTGGGTGCCGAAGACGGCACGCAAGTATTATCGCTTCCGGCCACCCCGCTTATCTGGGGGTATCTCCACCCCCGACTGCTTGGGTTGCAACTGCCGTTGCGCCTTTTCCTGGGCCTGAGAGGAGCTGCACCAGGTATGAAAGTCGGGGCAGTTTTATAAAAGCCACTATTCTCTAATCGGACCAGCTTGCTTTAATCCTCCACTTTGAGGCCGAAAGGTCTGCCTGTCCAACTGGGCCTCAGGTAGATGAACCAGTACATCAAACCGACCAGGAGTCCGCCCCCCAGGATGTTGCCGATGGTTACGGGAAGGAGATTCCCCACCAGGAAATTCCCCCAGGTAAGGGTGGGAAAATCCACCGCACTCTTTTGGATCATGGACCAGAAGGAATTCGGCGCACCTGCCTTGATTACCAGGGCGATGGGGATAAAGTACATATTGGCGATGCTGTGCTCAAAGCCGCAGGCCACGAAGGCGGTAATCGGTGGGATGATAGACAGGATCTTATCGGTGGTGCTGCGGGCGCTAAAGCACAGCCAAACGGCCAGGCACACCAGGGCGTTGCAATAAATGCCCAGCACCAGAGCCGGCCCAAATCCCAGGTTACACTTGAATTGGGCGATGTTCATGGCCGTCAGACCCACCTGGCCTTGGGCAAAGGCATACTGGGTGCTGAGAAACATCAGGAAAACCGTGGCCAAAGCCCCGATAAAGTTCCCGCACCAGACTATGAGCCAATTGCCTAGCAATTGCCGGATGTTCATCTTCCTGTTGGCATAGGCCATGATGATCAGCACGTTGCCGGTGAAAAGTTCCGAGCCGGCCACCACCACCATAATGAGGCCGAGGGAAAAGGTCAGCCCGGCGAGCAGCCTCTGCACCCCGAAAGGCATATCACCGGCCCCCGTGACAATGGTGGTGGAGAAGACCGCGCCCATGGCGATAAAAGCTCCGGCCAGCATGGCCAGGGCAACCTGGCGCAAAGGGCTTAAAGTGACCTTGGTAACCCCTACATCTTCGGCCCGGGCCGCCATTTGCGGCGGCATCAGGGCATCAAAAGACACCTGCGCAACTTTTGCCTTTTCTCCCATTAAATAAAACTCCTTTCCGGCTTCTAGTCCTCCCTTGCCCCCGATGGGTGTATAAACCGGGGGGAGAGAGGAGTGACGGGGAATTGAATTTCTTCGGCCCTTGTGAAGAAATAGTTATCGAAGTGATGTAATCCGAGCTTGTGCGGCTGCCTGGCCCCCTAGTCGATAATTGGGTTTAAAGACCTATTTGCTTCGGTGAGAATCTCCCCAAGGTCCCATTCCTTAAGCCGCCCTCCTTTCATCGACGACAATAGTACCATAAATTTTTCTATAAAATTAACTTTTCCCTCAATTTTGAGTACGCCCCACCCTTAGAACCAGGACAGTTCTTTGCTGTGGACCTTAGGGATCCTGGCCCGCGTAGCCCGTCAGCGGTGAGCAGGGGCAAGGTCTGACGCTACAGGGATATACCACTCTAGGCGTGATTAGAAACCCAAACCGCCGCTCATTGCATTAGCTTGCCACCAGCAAAATTGGCGACCGGTGCCGGAAAGTTACAGATAGGGGTTGAATATTAGCATCGGGATTGGCAAGGGAAACCAATTGAATCTCTCTCGGAATTATAATGGACTCCTCGAAACCTGGGTTTCGGGTCTGTAGGCAGGCGTTGAGCGATAATAGTTCTATTTCAGGCTAGTTAGAGATTGTGAATAAGTATCGCGTGTGCCTACAATTTTGAAGTGGTTGAAGTAACTTCCAAAACAAGTTTGGGTGGGGGGATCTCCAGGGCTTTGAGGATGCTCAAGAGTTCCGGGCTGATCTCATTACGCTGGAAAAAGTTGTGGCTGGGGGTTTGGAACTCGCTCACCTGCAGGGTGCCCAGGAGATTTTGGATGGCGGACCAGGGTCTTTGGCAGGTCATCTCGGCCACCCGTTCCAGCAGCAGGGCGAAGACACAGATTTTGATATGCGCGGCGATGCGGTGGGGCAGCCAGTGATACATGGGCGTTAGCTTGATTTGGGTGGACTTCAGGGTCCGGAAGCAGCGTTCGATAACCAAGAGGCCTTTATAGCCGGTAGCCGCATCCTCTAGGCTGATGGTGTCATCATTGGTGATCAGCACCCATTTGCCGTCGTATTTTTTGGCGTTCTGGATGGCCTGGCGATCTAACCGGAGGCCGCCCTGGTCATCGACGGTGAGATACCGTTTATAGCGGCCGGAGGCTTGGAGATCGAGGCCCCAGCGCGCCGTCGCCTGGTTAGTGGCATGTTTGCTCAACTCCTGTTCCAGTTCCTGAATGACCTGCTGCCGATTGTCCTGGGAGTTCATCCCGGCAGCGGCGACCAAGAGAGCCCGGCCCAATTGCCAGCCCCTGAGGTCCGCCTTGACTTTTTTTACCGTGGTGACATCGGCGGTGTGGCCCGGAAAGACCCAACTGCGCACCGGCAAGCCCTCATCTGTAAATGCCAACTGAAAAATGACCCCCCGTGCTAACCGAAAAATGACCCCCCCTTTCATAGGTTTTTTTGATATACTGTTTATTACCTGGGCGGAGGATAAGGCGCTGCTGGAGAGCAAGCCTCCGCGCCGCCACAGGTGACCATACGGAGAGGCAGGGTTTCTATCCTGCCTTTTCCTTTCCTGCCTCGCCGGTGGTCTCTAAAGCGATAAACTCCGGGGGTGTAACGGTCTTCGGTCTGGCTTTCATGCCCTTATTAGAGCTAAAACCTTTGCTCTGCAAGCTTTCTTGGAGCCGGTAACTCTCCCCGTCACAGGTAATGATGGCGGCCTGGTGGGTCAGGCGATCCAACCGGGCCGCGGTCAGGGTGGGCTCGCCAAAGATTCGGGTCCAGTCGGCAAAGCCGAGGTTGGACGTAATGATCACCGAACCTCGTTCGTGTCGCGCGGCCAAGACCTGGAACAATAATTCAGCACCTTCCTTGGAAAAAGGGACGTAGCCTAGTTCGTCGACTTATGTGGAGCTCCACATAAGTCGATTTATGTTGAGTAGTCATTAATGTGGAGTAGTCTTGCGGTCTTAAAGAAAAACGGGGTCTAACTTAACATAAACTGCACATTAAGGCCCGGAAGCCTCCTAAGATATCATCATCAATTATCAT
>JAQVHY010000168.1 GCA_028695935.1 Desulfobacca sp. | reverse complement strand
CCCTTTATTTAGCCACCGCCAGTCACCTGCTGCCCTCCTTGGGTTATGCCTTGCTCATCTCTGTGTTTTACGCCCTGGCCTATCTCACCCTTTACCAACAGGGCTATGGAGAAAATACCTTACTATTGGAGAGCTTGGTGGAAGGTAATATGGTGCTGGCCGGATTGATTGCCTTTTTGTGGGACCCGTATCACGGGCCGTTTTAGCAGCACTACTCTGAATGGTTATTCCTACTTCTCATGACTCCCGCTCCCCATTATCTCTCAAGGCTTCCTCATATAATTACTTCTCATGGCTCCCTCTCCCCTTGGTGGGAGAGGGCTGGGGTGAGGGGGGGGAATCTTACGCCGCCACCCGCCGTTTAAGCTCTTCCAGTTCCCGCTCCAGCCGCTCCACTCGCCCCAGCACCAGTTGATAATCTTCCTGGCGGACGATGACCTCATAGAGTCGGGCAATAGCGCGGTTGGTGTCATCATTGCGCATGATCAGATCATCATGGATGCGATCCATCCGTTCGGTCATTTTATCCAGGCGTTCGACCAGCTTATCCATCCTTGCGTTCAACTCCCCCCGAACTTCGGTAATGTTTTGGGTGAGTTCAATACGCAGGTCCTGGCTATTCTGGGTGAGTTTAGTCTCAACACCCTCAATCTTCTGGGTCAGTTTGGCTTCAACCCCATCAATCTTCTGGGTAAGCTCAGCCTGAACACCCTCAATCTTCTGGGTCAGTTTGGCTTCAATCCCATCAATCTTCTGGGTAAGCTCAGCCTGAACACCCTCAATCTTCTGGGTGAGTTTGGCTTCAACCCCATCAATCTTCTGGGTAAGCTCAGCCTGAATACCCTCAATCTTCTGGGTCAGTTTGGCTTCAATCCCATCAATCTTCTGGGTAAGCTCAGCCTGAACACCCTCAATCTTCTGGGTCAGTTTGGCTTCAATCCCATCAATCTTCTGGGTAAGCTCAGCCTGAACACCCTCAATCTTCTGGGTGAGTTTAGTGTCAACGCCCTCAATCTTCTGAGTCAGATCGGTGCGCAGGACATCAATCCGGCGGCTCTGGTCCACTAAATGAGCATTATGATCGTCCAGTCGCCGGTTGACCGCGGCCAGGCCAGTTTGGAGCTCGGCCTGGTTGTGCTTTATTTCCTGAAGTTCCGGAAAAATATACTCTTTCAGGACAGCCAGCATGGCTTCTTTGATTTCCATCGGGGCCGGTCCTTTGCAAAAATTTATTTTTAAGGTTATCCCAAGGTTGATCCCTAGTCAAGTAGCATCTATGCCGTTAATGTTTTTTCGCTCAGCAGCCGATTGTTATGTTGATAACCGTTTAGCCCAAAACTAAAAATCCAAAACTTTTTATAAATTTTTGTTGACAAAAATTGGCCTTTACCCTATAGTGCTCTAAAGACTGTAAATTGCTAAGCCAAATTAGGGACATAGGGGGAAAGGGGGTGCATAAAAAAGGCTAGTATTTAAAAGAAGTTGCCGAATTTGCATCTGTAAGGACATCCTTAAAGGGGAAAAGGGTAAACCTTTTAATTAACTTAAGGGGGGAATGATGAAGAAAAAACTGATTATCACCTTAGCCTTGCTATCCCTGGTGCTGGTGCCGATCCTGGCCCAGGCCGTGGAATTCAAGCTCGGCGGTTACGTCAAGATGGAGACCATCTGGGACTCCACTGATGTTGATAAGAACCTGTTGTTATTTCCACAAGTACTTCGTAATAATGATCCCCTGGGCCAACATGGTCGCCTGAAATTCTCTGCTGCCAATACCCGGATGAATTTCATGATTAAAGGGCCGGAGCTCTGGGGCGCTAAAACTACTGGTTTCATCGAGTGGGATTTTGAAGATGGCACCGTGGCTCGGGCTGGTGTACCTGTCCACAACGAACGACTGCGCATCCGGCATGCCATGTTCCGCCTCAATTGGCCGGAAACTGAACTGATGATGGGTAAATACTGGTCGATGCTCACCGAAGAAATCCCTGAAACCGCCAACTTCGGAGCCTGCACCACTGCCGGCGCCCCCTTCTTGCGGACCCCGCAGATTCGCTTGACGCAGAAGTTCCTGGGGGATTGGACCGCGGCGATCGCCCTGGCTGAACCGGTGAACGGACGCTGGGGTGGCGATGAGCCTGCTGCCAACCGAAATACCGGGGAATCTTCCGAAACCCCCCAGGTCAACGCCAAAGTGGTGTATTCCAAGGACCTCTGGGGCAAAGGCGCTTACTGGGGTAAACCGCGGCCCTTTAGCGCCAGGGTAGCCATGAGCTGGCAACGTAACCGGTATAGTGGCGACTGGGCCACTGCTGGGCGGACCTGGGGGCAGGATCAGTATGTAGCAGTGGCTGCCAGGCAACGGGACCAGCAATACCTGGATAAGTGGTTGGTGGAGGGGAGTCTATTCATCCCCATCATCCCGACCTATACCGAGAACTTGGCCGGTACCCTGTCTTTATTGACCCAGTGGTTCGTCGGGGCCGGAATGGATACTTGGCTGGAAGATGGTGCGAACGAAAGCACATATCTGGTCTGGCAAAGATTTAATGCTGTCACCGGGTTCAACGAGTATGACCGGGAGTTACAGCGCCGCTGGGGTGGATTCGCCCAGTTGACCTATTACTTCACCAACCAGTGGTTCCTCAATGCGGTGTACGGTATAAACCGGGCCTATGGCATCTCGAACGAAAGGGATATAAATGCTCCCGGTGGATATAAGTTCGCTACCGTCAACGCCGTTGCGGATCCGGTCAAGATGAACCAGCATTACTATCTGTGTCTCTATTATCGGCCCATCCAGGCTCTGAAGTTTGGGCTGGAATACACTTTTGTGCGCACTGACTACTTCCAGATCTCGGGGCCAAACCCCAACGCGGCTCCAGTTGGACAGCCTAGGAGTGACTACGGTGATAACCACCGCCTGTTGTTCGCCGGCTGGTTCTTCTTCTAAAACATAAAGCAGTTGACTTACTTAAGCCCACAGGATAATATGCCTGTGGGCTTTTTTCATGCCCGGATTTTATCTGTAGGAGTTGAAATATGAACCAAGGCTATAGCAGACTTTTGAGCCTGTTGATCATATTGGGGCTGACTTTATGTTTGGCTGGTTGTGCCAAGGTAAAAAAATGGGCCGGCTTCCCCGATGAAGATGCACCGCCGGAATCGGTCGAGGAAGAGGTGGTAATCGACGGTAAGACCTATGTCAAGAGCCGCAACCCATATTATTTAACCTACCCGGAACAGCCTGAATTTATCTATGCCGAAAAAGGCACCGAGTTCTATGGCATGCAGGATTATCTGGTCAAGTCTCTGGCCAAAGAGGTGGCCAAGGAGAAGAAAAAGGCCGGCGCGACGGTGCCGCCCGATCAGCTCCAGGAATTGGTCCGCCAGGAAGTGGAACGGGTGTTGCGCGAGCAGGGCTTGGGCGGTATGGTCTATGCCTCGCGTGTATCAGGTGCGGCCAGCGTTTATCCGGGGCGGGCTATGGCGGTCATTCCAGCCCTGTCCGAAACTCCCAGCGGCTATGAAGGCTTAAACCGTACCCTGGCGGTAAGTGCAGGCACCGCCTTACAAAAACAGAAAGACCTGCTGGTGGTCGATGAAGGCCGGCTCAAGTCGGCGATCGGCAAAGTCACCCGGGTCGGGAAACTGGCTACTCGGGAAAATATGCAAGCCCTGGGGGATGCCCTGGGGGTGCAAGGCATTATCATCACCCGAATCGTCCCGCCCGAAAAAGGCACCTCCGGATTTATGGTGATGGAACTCTATGACACCTTCCTGGGCAACAAGGTCAAATCCATTGTCGAACCGGCGGGCGAGGCCGGTCTGAATATGGATACCGTTAACCGCTTTGCTCAGCGGGACGCCTATCTGTTGGCCGGTGAACTGCGCACCCAGGATTGGTTCGGGCGGGTCGAATTTATCCAGGATGACAAGGTCTATCTGAACTTAGGTTTAAATACCGGGCTTAAGGTCGGCGATCGCCTCAAGGTAGTCCAGCCCGGCAAAGAGATCACCAACCCGGCCACCCACGCCAGCCTGGGGTTCACCGCCGATACCACCCAGGGCGAAGTGAAGGTTGCGGAGATCATCGGCAATAATGCCGCGGCGGCCACTATTCTCAGCGGCGGCCCGTTTAAGCCTAATGATAAGGTTAAGGCCGATTAAAAGACGGTTTTCGGTTTAAAAGACAGTTTTCGGTTTAGAAGACTGTTTTCGGTTTAGAAGACTGTTTTCTGTTTTCTGTTTTCTGTTTTCTGTTTTCTGTAAAAAAGACTGTTTTCTGTTTTCTGTTTTCTGTAAAAAAAAAAAAGCTTACACGAGCCAGTTACTTTAAGGCGTTAGCTAAACTTTTAAGCATTTTTCTGATGGTATCAAGGCTAATTATCAAAAAATCAAGTTTCTCGTTGCTCAGGTAACCTATTTCTTGGGCAATTATCAATTGGGTTTCGATCTCTGCTATCGAGCCCAAGGCAATACCCAAAAATTGACGAAATTCTTTAGCCGAATTTCTTCCTTGACCCTCTGCAATGTTGGATGGTATAGAGACAGCAGCCCTTCTGATCTGGTTAGTCAAACCATAGATTTCGGATGGCGGAAATTTGCCGGTAATCTGATAAATCTCTTTAACCAAATCAATAGATTTCCTCCAGACATCTAAATCCCGGAAAGATCTGGATTTGCGGCTTATGTTAACCATTGTAATATTTTACATAAAACATTCTTTTTCACAGAAAACAGAAAACAGAAAACAGAAAACTTTATTTTAAACAGAAAACCGTCTTTTTCACAGAAAACAGAAAACAGAAAACAGAAAACTTTATTTTAAACAGAAAACCGTCTTCTAAGAGCTAATAACTTCCAGGCCTTCCATATAGGTCCGTAACCTCTCCGGCACCACCACCCGACCATCGGCCTGCTGATAATTTTCCAGGATAGCTACCAGGGTGCGGCCCACCGCCAGGCCGGAGCCGTTTAGGGTATGCACCAATTCGGTGCCCTTGGATTCCGCCCGGCGAAAGCGGATCTGGGCCCGGCGAGCCTGGAAGTCTTCAAAGTTACTGCAAGAAGAGATCTCTCGGTACAGGCCCTGGCCCGGCAGCCAGACCTCGATGTCGTAGGTCTTGGCCGCGGCAAACCCCAGGTCGCCGGTACACAGGGTCACCACCTGGTAAGGCAGCCCCAGTTCCTGGAGGACCTCTTCGGCGTCATGTAAAAGTTTTTCCAGTTCGTCGTAAGAGGTTTCCGGGGTAGTAAATTTGACTAGTCCTACCTTATTAAATT
>JAQVHY010000042.1 GCA_028695935.1 Desulfobacca sp. | reverse complement strand
GATCGGCTTTGATTGGCCCACTATCGAAGGAGTCTTAGCCAAGGTAGAAGAGGAATGGCAGGAGTTTCGGCAGAGCTTGAGCGACAATGATCTGGCCGCCCAGGAAGAGGAACTGGGGGATCTGCTCTTTGCCGTGGTCAATGTGGCCCGGTTTCTGCACATCAACAGCGAAGGGGCCTTACGGCGGACCATCCACAAATTCATCAAACGCTTCCATATGGTGGAACGCGGTCTGCTCAAGCAGGGCAAAACCCCGGAAACCGCGACCTTAGAGGAGATGGACGCCATCTGGGAGGCCGTCAAGAAAACTGGAAAAGCCAAGCCACCCCCCGCAATCTGACCCGAGATCTGGAGGGGCGACTATAGCGACATCCAAATATCAAACCAGGCCTGTAACCAGAGAGAGATTTTCGTGGTAAATCCTAACCCCAAAATTAAGAAAAATCAGCATGGCGGCGCTGATAACCGGTCAAATATTTTTATAATGATAACTCATTGAATATACTATTTATCTGCCAGCCTTAATAATTCATTGAATATTAATAGCTTGACAATAACTGCCTATTAATTTTAATATAATCGCTATCTAGATCTAAATTATTAACCTGGTTCTGATCCATCATTTTTTAACACGGTCGCACAGGGAGGCGCGATTAAAATGATTAGGATTGATCGCCGGAGTTTGGAAATAAGGGATCGGGGTCCGATAGGGGTAACAACGCCCCTGGATAGGCCGCCAAGAAAAGGAGGGGAAACCAGAAAAAAGGCGGGCCCGGTAAAACGGAGCTGGATTTATACCCAGGACCCGGCCTTCCAGAATGTTCTGGATCGCATCCCCCTATATGCCCGCACTGATTTACCGGTGTTGATCACCGGAGAACCCGGCACCGGCAAGGAACTGGTGGCCGAAGCCATATGGGCCTTAAGTCAGCGGCGGGTCCAGCCGTTATTAAAAATCAATTGTGCGTCGATTTCGGAATCGCTGGCCAACAGCGAATTATTCGGGCACCTGCCGGGGGCCTTCACCAATGCCTTGCGCAAAAAACGGGGTAAATTTGAGTTGGCTCATCTGGGAAGTCTGTTTTTTGATGAGATCGGCGACCTGCCGTTGTCGTTGCAACCACGCTTGTTAAGGGCGGTGGAACAGGGAGAGGTGGAGCCTATAGGTAGCGAAGGGCCGATTAAGGTAAACGTCCGTTTGTTGGCGGCCACCAATCAGAATTTACGCCACATGGTATCCCAGGGTAAATTTCGCCGGGATTTGTATGATCGCTTGGCCACCCTGCTGATCCATCTGCCGCCGTTGCGGGAACGGCGGGGCGATATCCTTTTGCTGGCCAACTATTATGTCTGGAACGCGGCCAAAAATTATAACAAAGGCATGGTGCGCTTCACGGCCGCCATCGAAAAAGAGATGCTCAACTATGCCTGGCCGGGAAATATCCGCGAACTCAAGAATGTGGTCACCCGTGCGGTTTTGTTGTGCCAGGGATCCATCGTCAAAGAATTGGATCTTGACCCCGAACCCCATCCTGGTGAGGCCCCCTTAGCGGAGGTCAATCCCTCGGTTACGACGTTGCCCACCCGACCCTCAGCCACGGAGTTAGAAACCCTGCTGCGGACCGCCCAGGGCAATGTTTCCGCCCTGTCCCGCCGTCTCAAGGTCTGTACCAAGACCATCTATCGCTGGTTACGGCATTATAATATTGATATAGAAAATTATCGCAGCTAAAAAATCATTAAACCAGCAAGCTTATTATAAAGCAAAAAATGCCAGCCCGAAGCTGGCATTTTTTATGGACACCGATTTTTGGATATTAGGTAGATTTACAACAGAACACCCTTTACTGCCACCCGGGCCAATTCGATAAAACGATCGGGGAAGACCCCGAAGCCGATTATGATCAGGATTAGAGCATAGCTCAAAGCCCGAGTCGACAGACCGGTAGTAATTTTGGGTAATTCCTTGCCTTCCAGGAAATAAGCCGCGTAAACTACCTTTAAATAGTAATACAAGGAAATAGTGCCATTTACCGCGCCGACCAGGACCAGCCAGAAGTAACCTTCCTTCATGGCGGAAGTGAAGACCAGTAATTTTCCGGTAAAGCCGATGGACGGCGGTACCCCGGCCAGGGCAAACAGGCCGAGCATCAAGGCCAGGCCCAGCAAGGGGTTGCGGTGATACAATCCGGCCAACTCGACGATCTGCAAATTTCGTCCATCACCGGCAACTTCGGAGATTACCATAAAACAGGTAAAGTTCATGATCAGGTAAGCCACGGCGTAGTAGATGGCGGCAGTGTATCCGGCTTCACTCAGGGTCAGGATGCCCATCAGCACATAACCGGCGTGGGCGATGGAAGAATAGGCCAACATCCGTTTAAAATCTTTTTGGACGATAGCCACCAGATTGCCCAGGGTCATGGAGACAATCGAGAGGATCCACAAGGCCTGGGTAAAACCAAAGCCGTAGACGTCCCCTAAAGCCACCAGACGCAGCAAAACCGCCACTGCGGCGGCCTTTGACACAGTGGCGATAAAGGTGGTCACTTGATTAGCCGCCCCCTGGTAGACATCCGGAGCCCAGAAATGGAATGGGAAGACCGATAATTTAAAGAAGAATCCGGCCAGGGTGAGAAGCAGGCCCATGATCCCGATCGGACTTTGCAGTAAAGCGGGCATCTGGGCCATAACTTCGTTGACATAGGTGCTATGGGTGGCACCAAAAATATAGCTTAGTCCGAACAACATGAAACACGAGGACACCGCGCCGATAAACAGGTATTTGACCCCGGCTTCAATGTCCATGTCATCCCCGCGCCGCAGCGGTACCAGGATATAGAGCGAATAAGAGGATAATTCCAAAGACACATAGATGGTCAGGAGTTCGACGGCGCTGACCAGCATCATCAGGCCCAGGGTGCAGGTGGTCAAGAATAGGTAGAATTCCGCGTGGTAGCGGTCCTCGATATGGGCCAGGTTGTGGGAGATCATCAGCACCAGGAACAGCCCCAAGGCCAGGGCCACTTTAAAAATTTGGCTGAAAAGATCGACCCGATAAGCGGCAAAGAACAGCTCACCCTGTTGGAACAGGCAGGCCGACGCCACAACTACGCCGCCAGCCGCAACGCCCAGGGCCACCTGATGGTCAATGCGGATGTTTACCTGTCGCCTGAGAGAAAGAATAAACAGGACCAGGGCCATACCGAGAAAATAGAGTTCAGGACCAAAGAGCAGCACTTTCATAATTTATAACCCGTTAACAAAGGGAACTACCGCGGACTTGATGAGATCCAGCATCAACCGCGGGAAGATCCCAAAGAGGACCATAGTGGCCACCAGGATGGCCCGGGGCAACCCTAAAAAGGGACTGACATCCTTAAAATGGATAAATTTAGGATTAGGTTCATTATAGAAGGTTTTTTGCACCACCCGTAGGGCAAACAAGGCACCGATGACGATAGAGGCCAGGGCGATCAAACCCCGCACCGGAAAGACCTTGACCGCGGAGATGAATACCAGCAGTTCGGCCCAGAAGCTGGCAAATCCTGGCACCCCCGCCCCACATAGGGCGGCGATGATAAAATAACCCGAGGCTACCGGCATAATCTTGGAAAAACCACCCAATTCATAAATCATCCGGGTATGGGTGCGATCGTAGATATAACCCACCGCCGAGAAGAAAAGAGCGGTCATCACCCCATGGGCGAACATTTGAAACACCGAACCATTGATGCCATCGACGGTCCCGGTAGCCAAACCCAACCCGACGATACCCATATGGGAAACCGAGGAGTAACCGATAACGTATTTGAGATCGGTTTGCGCCAGCCCCACGAAAACGCCATAAACAATTCCGACCGCGGCCAGCAAGGCCATTAGTTGGGCCCAATATTGGAAGCCATCCGGGCACAGAAACATGGCGACTCGCAGGATGCCATAGGCCCCCAGCTTCATCAACACCCCGGCATGGAGCATACTGACCGCGGTGGGTGCCGCCACATGACCTACCGGCGACCAAGTGTGGAACGGCCAGACCGCCGCTAACACCCCAAAGCCGAAATATAACAGGACGAAGGCAGTTTTTTGCACCCAAGGAGCGAAATGCACCCCGTGGAGTTGAATCATATCAAAGGTATTAATACCGGAGGTCGCATAAAGGAGCAGAATCCCGGGGATGATTAAACCGCTGCCGGCCATCAGGTAGAGGGTAAGTTTCATGGCCGCATAGATCTTGCGGGTGGAACCCCAGATCAGGATGAGGATATACATGGGGACCACGGCGATTTCATAGAACAGGAAGAAAACAAACATATCCATGGACATGAAAACGCCAAAAACGCCGGTAACCAGAGCCAGCATAAAGGCAAAATATTCTTTGACCCGGTTTTCCAGCTCCCACATGGTCAGCACCCCGGTGAAGATGACGATGCCGGTCAGCAGGAGCAAGGGGGCGTTTATGCCATCCACCCCAACATAGTAATAAATGCCAAAGGATTTGACCCACTCGTATTTTTCAACGAATTGCAGGCCCCCCAAGGCCGTATCATAATTGACAAAGGTATAAATGGATAAACCTAAGGCGATGGCTGCGGCGCTCAGGCTGACCACCCGGATCAGGAAATGCCATTCCTCTTTGAGGAATAAGATGATGGTCAGGCCCACCACGGGGGCCAACAGCATGCAGGTCAGATACGGAAAGTCGGCAACGTGCTCCACCATAAAGCCATCCTAAGCTAGACTAAATAATTTTAAGGTTTAAACGATTATCGGCCCATTAACAGGTAGAGCCCGACTCCGGCTACTACCACGACCATGAATAACAGGTTTAGTTGCAGCAAGGCAGTCTGCAAAAAGGAGAGCAAACGCCCACTGCCAATGGTTGAGAAGGCTACAGTATCGACACCGCCGTCCACCACCCGCCGATCGTTATAGGTAAACAGGCGGGAGAAGGTGCCATAGATAAAGGCGTTTAAGAACCAGCGCCAGAAATGATCCATATACCATTTTTCCTTAAAGAAATTCTCTAGCGCGGGAACGTACGAGATAAAACCGACACATTTGGCCTTTTTGGAGCCCCAATCTAACCAGGCCAGGCCGATGCCGGATAACGCCGCGATGACGGCGCTCACCAATAATAGGTAATTATGCTCATGGTGCAAGGTATGTCCTAACAGGAAACGCTCCAAGTAGCCCTGACAAAAACCTAAGATAATGGTAAAGGTGGCCAGTATCAGTAACGGTATGGACATCACCCAGGGCACCCCATGATGTTCTTCGTGCGGCTCATCATGGCCATGTTTTTCTTCGGGTGCCGAGTTCTTCGGAAAGAGCATCACAAAAATAACCCGGAAGGTATAATAAGCCGTCAAGAAGGCCCCAAATAACCCCATGAGAAACCATATCTTGTTGGGATGGTGATATAAGGCCCCTAAGATCGCTTCCTTGCTGAAGAATCCGGAAAAGGGAAAGATGCCTGACAGGGCGAGGGCCGCAATGGTAATCGTAACCATGGGAATTATTAATTTTCTTCCGCCCTTAGCGGCCATCACAAAGAAGTCATTGGTGCCAAAATGATGGATAAACACCCCGGAACATAAAAACAGGAGGGCCTTAAAACCCGCGTGGGTGGTGAGATGAAAGTATCCGGCAAAGTAACTCCCGGCAGCCAGCCCCATGATCATAAACCCGAGCTGACTGACGGTGGAATAGGCCCACACCTGTTTAATATCGGTAGCCACCATGCCTATAGTGGAAGAAAGTAACAAGGTTATGGTTCCAAGAGCCAGGGCGACGGCCATGGCCTCTGGCGAGGCGCTGAAAAAGGGGTAAATTCGGGCAATCAGGAAGACCCCGGCAGCCACCATGGTAGCCGAGTGCAACAGGGCGCTAACCGGAGTCGGGCCTTCCATGGCATCGGGCAGCCAGACGTGCAGAGGGAACTGGGCGCTTTTGCCCATCACCCCGCAAAAGATCAGCAAAGCACCGGTAGAAATCAGCCAAGGGGGCATGCTTTGGGCCACCGCGGCCGAGTTAATATTGGCGATTTCCAAGTTGCCATAAAAAATGGTCAGGATGGCCAGCCCCATAAAAAAGCCGACATCACCGAAACGAGTCACCACAAAGGCCTTCTTACCGGCCTCGGAAGCCGAAAATTTTTCGTACCAGAAACCGATTAACAGGTAAGACGAGACCCCGACTAATTCCCAACAGATATAGAGTTGTAACAAGCCGCTGGAAATGCTGACCCCCAACATCGACAGGGCGAACAGCGACAGGAAGGCATAATAATTGCCAAAACCAGGGTCGCCCTCCATATATCCAATTGAGTAAATCTGGACCAGCCAACTAATAGTGGCCACGATGGTGAGCATCAGCAGGCTGGTGGGATCAAGCAAAAACCCGAAGGGAATCTTGATAAAATCGGAGAGAATCCAATCATAGTTATAGACAATGGGTTCAGCAATGTCCCAATACCTATAGAGCAGGCTCCAGGCAATCATTAATGGTATCGTGGAGCACAACAGTGAAATGGCCAGAGACAGCTTGTGATTGTTGCGGGTAAAGATCATGATCAGCCCAAAGCTGGCTATGGGCAAGACCATGCACAGAAAGCATCCTAATAAGGTCAGGTCCGAAAACCAGGCGGACATAATTAACCTCGAAGTTCGGTAGCGTGTTCCACGTTAATGGATTTCATCTTGCGATAGATGGCGACAATGATACTTAAGCCAATGGCAGCTTCGGCGGCAGCCACGGCCATAATAAACAGGGCGTAGATCTGACCCACCGCGGGATGGGGAGCCAGGAAGCGATTGAAGGCCATAAAATTGATCATCGCAGCATTGAGCATTAGTTCCACCGAGATCAACACCGCGATCAGGGAACGCCGCGCCAATACTCCATAAAGCCCGATGGCAAACAGAAACAAAGCAATATAAAGATAGGTTTCGACATTATTAATCATAGTTCCTCCCCGCTGGGGGCACAGGCCATAATCAATACCACCGGCCTACATTCGTTTTTTAGGTCTCGCCGCGGCCATCCCGGGCGGTTACAATAGCCCCTAACATGGCGACCAACAGCACCAGTGAGATTACCTCAAAAATCAAGGCATATTTGGTCAACAGGAAATGACCTACGGTAGTTATCGACCAATCAGTGCTGCGCTCGGTAGCCGCCACCCAGGTGGTTTTTTTCATCAATAGCCCCAGCATGGCGAAGATCAAACCGCTGGCTAGTCCCGCGCCTAAAAGTTTTATCGGCTTACGTGGGGGCTTTGGCAAATAGAGGGGTTCCGAGAGCATGATCGCAAAGCAGATAGCAATACAGATGGCCCCCACGTAAATTAAAATCTCCATCATGGCGACAAAAGGGCTATTTAGATAAACGAAGAGGCCGGCCACCCCAAACAGGGCTAAGGCCAATCCTAAAACATTATGGAAAATGTTGCGAGCCCCGACGGCGATCAGGGCACCGATAAAGGTGAGGCCGACTACCCCCAAAAAACTGAGTGTGGCCATCCCTTCGGCGGAGAACAGGTCCATCATGAATTTCATGCTTTTTCCTCCGCAGAAGTAGTTTCTTCCTCTGATTCAGGGGTGGGTATCGGCAAGGGCGGCAATCCCACCGTAGCGCGCTCGGCATCCAGGCGGGCCATCAGATCGATCACCATATCCTGGCGCTGGTAACCGGCCAACCGATACTCATTGGAAAATTTTAAGGCATTGGTAGGACAGACTTCCACGCATAGACCGCACAGGCTGCAATAGGAGTAATCAATCACGTGTTTAACCGGCAGCTTTTTCTTCTTAACTTTGACCCCTTCTACGGTAATCAGGCTAGAGGGGCAGGTGCGGACACACATGCCGCAGGCCGTACACCTATGGGTGTTGGTTTCCGGGTCCATAATCAATTCAATATGACCCCGATATTTAGGCGTCATCGTCAGTTTTTGGCGCGGGTACTGCACGGTCACAATCGGCCGGACAAAATAACGAATGGTGACTGCCATTCCGGCCACTAAGCTCCACAGCCCGACAAACATTTCTCTAAAATAGGCAACCATTGATCTGAACCTTGAGATTAATTACCGGCTTAGCTTTTCATTCAAAACAATTTGATAGCCAAGGCAGTGACCAATAGATTGACGAATGCCAGGGGAATTAACACTTTCCAGGCAAAGGTAATCAGTTGATCGAAGCGCAGCCGCGGGAAAGTCCACCTAAACCACATAATCAAAAAGATGATGGCGTAAACCTTGATCAGGAACCACACCACCGGCGGTAAAATCCAACCCCGCCAGCCTCCTAAAAAAAGCACGGTGGCCACCGCGGAAACTACGAACATGTTGGTATATTCGGCCAGAAAAAACAGGCCAAAGCGCATGCCGCTATATTCGGTATGAAAACCGGCGACCAGTTCTGATTCCGCCTCGGGAATATCAAAGGGAGCCCGGTTGGTTTCGGCAGTGGCGCAGATGATGTAAAGCAAAAAGGCAAGAGGCTGAATAACCACGAACCAGACTTTATCCTGAGCCGCGACGATATCGGTTAATTTAAAGGAGCCCACCATCAGAATAATGCTCATCGCGGTAATCAACAAAGGTATCTCATAAGCGATGTTCTGGGCTATGGACCGAATGGCCCCAAATACCGAATACTTATTATTGGAACTCCAACCAGCCATCAGGATGGATAACACCGTTAAGCTAGAAAAGGCAAAGATCAATAAAATACCGACATTGAGATCACGGATGATTAAATTGGGCGAAAACGGAATGACTAAAAAAAGTACCAATACAGGGAGGAAAATTATAATCGGGGCCAGGAGATATACGGGCCGGTCCACCTCATCGGGGGTAATCAGCTCCTTGCCCATTAGTTTCAAGGCATCGGCGACCGTCTGCAACGCGCCGTGATATCCGACCTCCATGGGTCCGGGCCGCAACTGGATATGAGCCGCGACCTTGCGCTCCATCCAGATTAAGAACAAGGCGTTAACCGAGACCAGGGCGATTACCCCGATGAGCGCCACGATCATCCGAACGGCCTCTGATCCCCCTATCTGATATAACATTTCCATCTCATATCCACCTTGCCGCCCTGGCCGGGGCCGGGGCTTTAAACAGGCTGGGAGCCAGCTTTTTTCTGACCCGTACCTAGCGATCAACCTCCGGAATTACCAGGTCAAAAGAACCCAAAATCGCCACCATATCGGCGACCAGGGTATCTTTGATTAATTCGGAGATAATACTTAGGTTTGAAAAAGACGGCACCCGTAACTTGATCCGGTAAGGTTTGGTATCCCCTTTGCTGACAATATAAGTGCCGAACTCGCCTCGTCCCGATTCGACCGCGGCATAGACTTCGCCTTCGGCGGGTTTCAAACGTTTGGGAACCTTTTCGGCCATGATCGGTCCGTTGGGCAGTTTGTCCAGGGCCTGTTCGATGATTCTCAGGCTCTGCTCCATTTCGCACAGGCGCACCACATAGCGGTCCATGATGTCCCCGCGCTCGCCAATGGGAATCTCGAAATCGAACAGCGGATAGACGGAGTAAGGCTCACTGCGGCGAATATCATAGGGTATACCACTCCCCCGCAAACAAGGGCCGGTAACCCCATATTTCAAGGCCTGTTCCGGAGTGATAATCCCCACGTCTCGGGTGCGATTAATAAAGATGACGTTTTTGGTGACCAGGTCATCGTAATCCTGCCAGCGACTCCGCAACCTGGTAATAAAGGCCCGACAGCCGGCGATGAATTCGTCGTCGATATCATCCCGCACGCCGCCGAAACGGAAGTAACAATAGGTCAATCGGGAACCGGTCACCCGATCTAAGATATCAACGACATTCTCTCGATCATCGAAACAATAGAGAAAGGGGGTAAAAGCGCCGAGATCAAGGAGGTAGGCCCCGAACCAGAGCAGATGGCTGGCAATCCGGTTGAGCTCGCTGGTTATCACCCGGATGAATTCGGCCCGTTCCGGCACTTCAATCCCGGCCAGCCGCTCCACTGCCAGGCAATAACCATGATTGTAGGCCAGGGCATGCAAATAATCCACCCGACCCAGGTTGGGCAGATATTGTTGATAGGTCCGCAATTCTGCCATCTTTTCGTGAGCCCGGTGTCCGTAGCCAATAACCGGCTCGGAATTGGCAATAAATTCGCCGTCCATCTCCAGCAGGATACGCAACACACCGTGGGTGCTGGGATGTTGGGGGCCCAGATTCAGATAAAAGGTCTTTTCTTCGATACCCGGTTCCAGCATCATCTCAACTACTCGCCACAAAATCTTTCAATAAGGGATGGAAATCGGCATCTTCTGGGAGTATCAAGCGCTTTAAGTTCGGATGCCCCGCAAATACGATGCCAAACAAATCAAAGACCTCCCGTTCAAACCAATCCGCGGCGGGATAAACGCTGCTGATGGTGGGAGCAGTTTTGCCCTTGATCAAAGGGACATGCACTACCGTCCGACACAATTCCCTAAAACAGGCAAAATGATAGACCACTTCAAAAGACTCGATTAAATCCAGGGCGGTCAAGGATTCCAAGAAACATTGGTGTTCTAACATGACCTGAGCAATTGCGGTGATTTGCTCTGGCTTAGCCGCCACTTCGACATGGTAACCGGTGCGGCCATAATCGCCGGCCGCGACTTTCTCCAACTCCAGTTTTTCCAAACTGTTTCTGATCTGCTCGGCTAACATTATCTAAATTTCCTTAACCGGCCGCGGTGGGTAATCTTCTCTTCTAACTGCAAAATACCCTCGATTAAGCCCTCGGGACGGGGTGGACAACCCGGCACATATACATCTACCGGGATAATCAAATCAGCTCCGGGGACAATGGCATATTGGCCCTCATAATAAAACGGCCCTCCCGATATGGCGCAATTTCCCATGGCAATTACCCACTTGGGGGCTGCCATCTGATCATAAAGGCGCACAATGGCTGGGGCCATTTTCCGGGATATGGTGCCGGCGACAATCATCACATCAGATTGCCGCGGCGACGGCCGAAAAACCCCGGCCCCAAAGCGGTCCAGATCAAAACGAGCCGCGCCCGCCGCCATCATCTCGATGGCGCAACATGCCAACCCAAAGGTCAGGGGCCACAAGGAATTGGCTCGGCAGAGGTCTAACACCTCATCCAGCACTCCGAAATGGATCAGCGGCTCTCCGGTTTTCTTTTCCACCAGAAGACCCCCCTACACCAGGCGTAAACAATCACCAGGGATATAATGCCGATAAAAATGGCGATCTCAATCAGGTCACGCCAGACGTAGCCTTCCCCAAAAGCCAACAATACGGGAAACAGGAAAAGTACATCGACGTCAAAAGCCAGGAAAATTAAGGCAAACAGATAGTAAATAATCGCTACCTGAACCCAGGCGCTACCCTGGGCCGGGATGCCGCACTCATAAGTTTGATTACGGGCAGGTCCGAAACTGCGCGGCGCCACCAGATGAGCAATGATTAACGGTCCCAGGGCAAAGACTACTGCGACTAACAAAAAAATCAAGACATAAGCAAAATCATGTAATACGGCCCAGTTGTCCACCTGTTCCTCCCGAACCGGTTATCCAGATGCTGCATCAAAAAAACTAATTGACCTAATAACAGGTAAGAGAAATAGTTGTCAAGTCTTTTTTTTCACAAAATTTTATTTCAATCAATAAAGACGTTAGATTATCAATATTTAGGAAAAAGGAGTACAATTCCCCGGGGCCAGGGGGATTAGGAGTTTTTAACCCGCAACGGATATCGGCCATATCATATTTAACTCTCTAATATCGCAAATAAAAAACCACTTCTCGCTCCCGACCCGGGATTGGCCCAGAGGAATAGAAATTCCTTGCCTGTTTATATTTTAAACAAATCTCTAATTTTTAGGTAAAATTATTTTTTAATTTAAACTTGAGCATTAAGCAAAAATTATCATTTCGTAGAAAAATATTGTAAGGACAATAAGTTATTTAATAAAGACTGATTAAGGTGATTTTAAGGCTACTCATATAATGGTTTGATATATAATGAAAAATAGCTGTTGACCTCCAAATTCCTCCGATGCTAAAAGTGTCTAGTGGTGATAAAAAAAATATTGACGGAGTCCGATAAGCAATAGATAATCAAAAAAAATTGACGGAGTCGGGCATGCTTGTCGGAGAAGGCACAATGCCAGAATTTGTTGGCGCCTTAAACCAAACCCGCACAGTTATTTTGCCTTTCGGTGCCCTGGAAGAACACGGCCCCCACTTGCCACTGAGTACTGATACGTTGCATGCCCTGGAATTGGCTCGCCAAGTCGCCCAGCGCGTCCCGATCATGGTGGCGCCGCCTATTCATTACGGCGTCTGCCGCTCGACCCGTGAACACCCAGGAACGATTAGTCTTTCAGGAGATACCTTGCGAGCCCTGGCCCGAGATCTGGGACGTGATTTTTATCGCCAGGGAGTGCGGCAGTTCATCATGCTTACCGGACATTGTGGTGGTACTCACATTGCTGCCTTAATCGAAGCTGGTGAAGCCCTGATGGCGGAACTGGCCGACCTCAAAGTCGCGGTAGTCAATATTATTGACTTGTTGCTCGAAGTTCTGAAAGAAAATCCCAGTCTGGTCCGAACCAAAGGTGATTCTCATGCCGGAGAAGTGGAAACCGCGCTGATGCAGGCTGCCTATCCGCATCTGGTTAAAGGGACCGCGGCCGAGGAGTGGCCCCATTTTCCCAAATTCATCTTGGTCCGCGACAAACAGTCATATTGGCCCGGGGGGGTCTGGGGCAACCCCGAGTTGGCCTCCCCAGAGCAGGGCCGGCAACTTCTGGCCCGCGAGGCCGATTATCTAGCTGAACTGGTTAAGTCATTGGAAACATTGTCAGGATAATCATCAAAACGGAGGGTAAAAGCAAGGAGATCAGGACCGTCGGCGGGATCTTAAAATTATAACAATTGTTGATCCTTAATTTCGGTTGACAAAAAATTATATTTTGGCTTAACATAGGCGCGAGTGAATTCATTGGGGCAGATGACCAAAGGGAGGGAAAGCATTAATGACGAGGCAAAGGATAGACCATTTGGCCGATGAAATTTTAAGCTTAGATGAAGCAGACTTATCCACGATACTGTCCCATTACAAAAAAATCATGGAAAATTTCCAGCCCACTCCCGAATGGGAGCGGGCGGTAATTGCCTTCTTTATTATTAATGCCTTGCGCGTGAAAAACAATCTCTTAAAAGGGTACATCCTCAAGCAGAACTTCCAGTGCAACAGCCATGACTGTCCGTGTCGAACCCCTCGGTTGCGGCTGGTCAAATAACCGGCTAGTTAGACTTTTTATTTTTATCAGGTGTGGTCACCGATCTGGCCGGAGCTGATTCTCGGTGACGCCGATCTCTGCCTTTGCAGATCAGTTTTATCGGAGCCCAGGGGAGGGCGAGACGGGCTCGTAGTTGCTTACTAAGATAACGCCGATAAGACTCCGAAATGCCTTGCGGAAAATTAGTAAAGACCATAAAAGTTAAAGGTAGGACATTGACCTGGGTCACATAATAGAACTTTACGGGCCGGTGGCGATAGCGGGGCGGGGCATGGCGGGTAATGATATCGTTAAAAATTTTGTTCAACTCCGCGGTGCCCAAGCGCACGCTGGATTGCCGGTAACTTTCATAGATGAGAGGGAAAACCCGCGGCAGATTATAGCCGGTCTTGACCGAAATAGGCAACAGCGGGGCATAAGCCATAAATTCCAATCCAGATTTCACCTGATCAAGCAACCTCTGGGCCTGACGCGGTTGGTTAGTAAGCAGATCCCATTTGTTGATACCGATTACTACCGCCTTACCGGCGTTGACAATCTGTCCGACAATTTTTAAATCTTGTTCCGTTAAACCCTCCTGGGCATCCAGCAGCAGCAAGGCGACCTCGGCCCGCTCCAGGGCGCGGAAGGCCTGCCAGACCATCCCTTGTTCCAAATCTTCCCAGATCCGGCTTTTGCGTCGGATGCCGGCCGTATCGATCAGCACATAAGGTTGCTCACCTACCACCAATTGAGAATCAACGGCATCGCGGGTAGTGCCAGGCAACGGGCTGGTGACCAGACGTTCTTCCCCCAAAAACCGATTAATGAACGACGACTTCCCAACATTAGGCCGTCCCAGTACCGCCACCCGGATACCGGCGTCGGCCTCCGACACCTCCGGGAGCGGGGGCAACAAGGTCACCACGGCTTCCAGCAGGGCAGTAATGCCCAGCCCATGTTCGGCGGAAATGGGAAATATCGGGCTTAGCCCCAAAGTATAGAATTCCGACCACCCGGCCTCTTGGCGAGGACCGTCAATCTTATTAACCACCAATAGCACCGGCTTGCCCGAACGGCGTAGAAACTCCGCCACCTGGGCATCTCCCACTTGGGGTGCCAAACGGCCATCCACCATAAACAGAATGGCATCTGCCTCGCTCACCGCCAGTTCGGCCTGACCGCGCACCTGGTCGCCCAATTCTTCGGCGGTCCATTCAAAACCGCCAGTATCGACCAGGGTAAAGACCTGGTCCTCCCAGTTGACGGTGCCATAGTTCCGGTCGCGGGTTACCCCCGGGTGGTTATCGACCAGGGCCTGGCGACTACGGGTGAGCCGGTTAAATAGCGTAGATTTGCCGACATTGGCACGTCCGACGATGGCAACTATGGGATTCATTTGGCCAGATTCTAGCAATTTATATAAAAATCCGAGTCAAAATTTGTAATTATCCATTTAAATTTAACATTAAACCGGATTTTTCTCCACCCTAAACCGAAAACGCCAGGGATTCTGCTTAGGGCTACTGCGAAGTTTAAAGATAACAACTTTTACCGGCTATTGACAGCCGCCTAGAGAGTGTTTAAATAAACTTTAAATTCAATAAATGGGAAACAGGGAGGGCCATTATGGCAGAGGTCAGGATTCCCC
This sequence comes from Desulfobacca sp., assembly GCA_028695935.1. GTDB lineage: Bacteria > Desulfobacterota > Desulfobaccia > Desulfobaccales > Desulfobaccaceae > Desulfobacca_B. Next base: position 8,803 of record JAQVHY010000042.1, on the reverse strand, counting down.
TTTCGGACCAGGAACAGCTAAAGGTTGAGGCCATTGTGATCGATAAGGACAAGGACGAGGCGCTTAGATATTTGGCCGATTTGCTCGATAAAATCAAGGGCCATCCGGGACATGCCTGTGGTCCCAAGGTAGTCTGAGAGCCCAGCGTCAGATTGAGCCGTTGATTGCCAACCCCGCCTTGACGGCGGACAACTACGGTAACCGCCGGATCTTGGCCCTGGTCTCCGATACTCATGGATATCAGGCCGGTTTGCCACGGTTATTTGAGTTTTTCCGCCGTCATCGCATTCAACGTCTGGCCTGTTTAGGGGATTGCGAAGCGGAACCCTTTGACTGGTGGCTAGAGCTGGCCCCGGATCATGAGCTTTATTGGGTGTACGACGTTGACGGTGTCGATCATCCCCGCGCCACCCGTACCAACCCGGCCCTGGCTTTGAATCACCGCATCTTCTTAGCCCACACCCGGGCCACCGCCTTTGATTATTTTAAAGCGCAGATCAACGCCTATAAGCAGGCCCCGCCATCCGGTCGGGCACCCTTACTGATCTGCCACGGCCATACCCATACCCCTTGCGTGACTCGCTTTGGCCGTACTCTTAACAATCTGCTTTATATCCATAGTGTCGCTCGTCCTTACCTGTTCCGGCCGCGGCGAGAATGTCTGCAACTAGCCTTAGATACGGTTTATCTGATCGTCCCGGGGGCCTTTACTCTGGAGGACGGTCGTTACCCGACGTTAAGTTTCTCGATCCTGGATCTGGAGCAGCACACCGTAGAAATGATTTCGTTGACCGATGCGGAAAGCCTTAAGACTGTACATCTGACCTGTGCTTAAGCTCTGCCAGCACCAGGCGATCGGTAGGAAAGGCTAAATTCTCCGGCAGGTGGTGCAGATCAAAAAAGGCTACCTGGTCCAGGTCATCCCCGGCCTGGAGCTGGCCGCCGGTCACCGTGCCGGCGAACCAGATGCCCACGGTGAGGCGGTCCGGGTCGTGAAAGTTGGAATGCACCGCGAAAACTTCGCCGAGGCTGACCTTTAGTCCGGTTTCTTCAAAAAATTCGCGAATTGCAGCCTGGCGGACATCTTCCCCCCATTCCACATAACCGCAGGGAATACACCAGTCTCCGGCATAACGCCCGCTGGCCCGTCGGCCTAACAGAATCTGGGCCCCCTGACGGACAATGACTGCGACTCCGACTGCGGGATTGAGGTACAGGGTGCGATCGCAGGTCCCACAGACCAGGCGCTCCTGGCCGTGCTGCTGGCGTCTTGCCAAGGGCTGGCCGCAACACGGGCAAAACCGAAAGGCAGTGGGCAGGCACGACATTTTTATTCTCAACCTCCTAATAGTAGCTTGCGGTTAGTTTATACTCCGGATCTCGCCTTTACGGAAGCTAAAAACCAGAGGCGTACAGGCTTCTTGCCATAGATAGCTTAATTTATTGATATAATTTATTAAATGACCAATTACCGGTTGACATCGTTTTGAAAATAACCTAAATAAAATGGGGTTTATCGGAGACCTTGAGTGGGTGCAGAACATGGCAGGTGAGGCCAGGCTAAAGAAAATCCGTAACATCGGCATCATTGCCCATATCGATGCCGGTAAGACCACGCTGACCGAGCGCATCCTCTATTACACCGGTCGGACCCATAAGATGGGTGAGGTCCATAATGGCGCCGCGGTGATGGATTGGATGCCGGAGGAACAAGAGCGCGGCATTACCATTACCTCGGCGGTAACCACCTGTACCTGGGCCGGGGCCACCATCAACCTCATCGATACGCCGGGGCATGTGGATTTTACCATCGAGGTGGAACGCTCCCTGCGGGTATTGGATGGCGCCATCGGGGTCTTTTGCGCGGTCGGCGGCGTTGAACCCCAGTCCGAGACCGTCTGGCATCAGGCCGATAAATACCGCGTCCCCAAGCTGGCCTTTATCAACAAGCTCGACCGCCTCGGCGCTGATTTCTGGGGGGCGGTGCAAAGTCTGCAGGACAAATTGGGCGCCCATCCCCTGGTGCTGACCATCCCCATGGGGCAGGAGGATCAGTTCCGGGGCGTTATCGATCTCCTGCGGCAGCAGGCGATCATCTGGCGCGACGAGACCCTGGGGGTGGAATTTGAGGAATTACAGATCCCCACGCAATTTCAGGCCGAGGCCCAGACGGCCCGGGAATCGTTGTTAGAAGCGCTGGCCGAGGTCGATGATGAAATCATGGAGCGCTATCTGGACGAAGAACCCTTGGCCCGGGAAGAGCTTCAGGCGGCTATCCATCGGGCCACGATTAATCTCAAAGGAGTACCGGTCTATTGCGGCAGCGCTCTGAAGAACAAGGGGGTGCAACCCTTATTGGATGGCATTGTCCGCTATTTGCCCAATCCCACTGAGATTGCCGCCATCGAGGGAGAAAATCCCCAGACCGGCCTTAAAGAAACCCGTCCGGCCCGGGACGACGGCCCGTTGGCGGCCCTGGCTTTTAAGATCTCCATGGATCAGGGGCGGCGGCAGACCTTTGTCCGCATCTATTCCGGGATTTTGAAAACCGGCCAGGAGCTCTTCAATCCGGTCAAAGGCATAACCGAAAAGGTGGCCCGCATCCTCAGGATGCATGCCAACAAACGGGAGCGCCTGGATGAGGCGCGGGCCGGCAGCATCGTCGCCCTGATGGGGCTTAAGGCGACCACTACCGGCGATACGCTGTGCCGCGCCGACCAGCCCATCATCTTGGAGCCCATTTCCTCCTATATCCCGGTGATTTCCCTGGCCATCGAACCTAAGACGCGCGAAGATCAGGAAAAATTCGCCCTGGCCCTGAGTCGCCTGGCCGAGGAAGATCCCAGTCTGCGAGTCCAAGTTGATGAGGATACCGGTCAGACCATCCTGTCCGGTATGGGCGAATTGCACCTGGAAGTGCTTATTCATCGTCTCCAACGAGATTTTCAAACCGAGGTTAATGCCGGCCGTCCCCAGGTGGTTTATCGGGAAACCATTGCCCAAGCAGCTCAAGAGAGTGGTATCTTTGATCGGGAACTGGCCGGTAAGCATCATTATGCTCAGGTGAAGGTGAAAGTCTCGCCCCGGGAGCGCGGGGCGGGCAACCAGTTTAGCTCTCGACTTGCCGACGATCATCCCGCCGCGGGCTGGATTCCGATCATTCAGGCCGCGGTCGATGAAGCCCTGGCGGCGGGGCCGGTCCAGGGACACCCGATGATAGATGTCCAGATCGAATTGCTGGACGCCGAAGTCCGGGAAGGACAGGCCACGGACATGGCCTTCCGGGTGGCCGCCATGCTGGCGGTCAAACAAGGATGCCAGACGGCCCAACCGCTCCTCTTGGAACCGATTATGAAAGTGGAAGTCATCGCCCCGGAGGAGTTTATGGGAGAGGTCATCGGCGATTTTAATGCCCGCAAAGGCCGGATTGAGCAGCTCCTGCCCAAAGGGCCGGTGCGGGTGCTGCGGGGCGCGGCTCCCCTGGCTGAACTGTTCGGCTATTCTACCGACTTGCGTTCGGCTACCCAGGGACGTGGCACCTTCACCATGCAGTTTGACCACTTCGGCCCGGTGGATAGACGCGGCGGGTCTTGAACCAATAAATTATTGAGGGCTTGAGGAGGGATTGGCTAGATGGCAATGGAACAGACCTTATCAATCATTAAACCGGACGGCGTGGCGCAGGGGCTGATCGGCGAGGTAATCAGCCGCTTTGAAAAAAATGGCCTGAAGATCCGGGCCTTGAAAATGGTGCAGTTAACCAAGGCTCAGGCCCAGGCCTTTTATGCGGTGCACCGGGATAAAGGTTTTTATGACAGTCTGACCGACTTCATGAGTTCCGGCCCGGTGGTGGTGCTCATTCTTGAAGGGGAGTCAGCCATCGAAAAAAACCGGGAGCTGATGGGCGCCACCGACTACCGGAAGGCTGACCCGGGGACCATCCGGGCCGATTTTGCCTCCTCCATTGAGCAAAACATCGTCCACGGCTCCGATGCGGTCCCAACCGCTCAGACCGAAATCGCATTTTTCTTCAACCACTTGGAAAAATTCTAGATGCCACCCCCAGCCCTTGGGGAATTCGCCTTAATCGCCCAACTGTCCCACGTGTTTGGCCCTGCCCCGCCCGACGTGGTCCAGGGCATTGGCGATGATTGCGCGGTCCTGGCGCTGAGCCCCGAGCGTTATCTGCTCTGGACCATCGATAGCTTGATAGAAGGGATACATTTTGACCTGGCCTATATGTCGCTGAAGCAGTTGGGGCGTAAAGCCCTGGTCGTTAACTTAAGCGATATTGCCGCGATGGGCGGGGAGCCCCAATATGCCTTGTTATCTATCGGTTGGCCGCCAGAGCGGGAACTAGGCGGGGCACTAGAAGTGGCCGCCGGTCTCCAGGAGATTGCTGAAAAATATGCGGTGCGGCTTATTGGTGGGGATACGGTGCGCTCTCCGGCCGGGCTGATGCTCAGCCTGACCGTCCTGGGAAGCATCCGCCCTGAGGAGTTGCTCTGTCGCCACGGCGCCCAGGTGGAGGATTTGATCTATGTTACCGGCCCGCTGGGGGAAGCGGCCGCGGGGCTGGAAGTGTTGCGGCGGGGAATGGAATTGTCACCTGAACCCCAGGCGACCTTGCTGGGGGCGTTCCTAAATCCGCAGCCGCAATTGCCGGCTGGCCGCTGCCTGGCCCAACACCATCTGGCCACGGCGCTGATTGATCTTTCCGATGGAGTGGCCTCCGACCTCTTCCATATCTGTACCCAGAGCCGGGTCGGGGCCCGCCTGAACGCCGAGCAGATTCCGATTTCCGCGGCGCTCTCCCAGGTCGCCGCCCTGTTGCATCTGGACCCCCTTGATCTGGCTCTAAAAGGCGGGGAAGATTATCAACTCCTGTTTACCGCCCCGGCCCACCAGGAACCCCGCTTGCGTCAATGTTTCCAGGCCGCTGGCCTGCCGCCGCCTTTGGCCATCGGCCAGATTATCGCCGGAGATCGGGTCTATCTGGAAACCCCCGCCGGGTTCCAGGACATCTCCGGGGCCGGTTTTGACCATTTCTTGGGCCTAACAACAGAATAGAAATAAAAACCACAGAGACACAAAGACACAGCGTAATATAAATTTTGCAATCAAATGGAACAAACTAATAATATAAGCAATTGATTAAATTGATTATCTCAACAGAAAACAGAAAACCGGAAACTGTATAATATAGGCCATTGATTAAATTAATTGTTTTAACAGGAAACAGAAAACTGAGAACTGTATAAAACACCAGGATTCTGTAAGAAGCTTACCGTCTTAGGGGAGATCCCCATATCGGCCAGGAATTTCATGATGAGGCCAGTTCAACGGGATGCACAGTTTCTTCAGCTAACCAGGCGGCAAACCGCAAGGCTTGACGAATATCATTAGGCTCCAAATAAGGATAAGCCTCGATGATCTCCTCGGTGGTCATCCCATTGGCTACCAAATTGACGACCAGAGAAACGGTTACTCTCATGCCCCGAATACAGGCTTTACCACCCATGACCTTTTGGTTAAAGGTAATACGTTCAAACTCCGGTATTGCCACTCTCCGCCCTTTCTCAACCATTATTTTTTGTATTTTAACACAATTCTGCGCCGCTGAACCGAAAATCTAAGGGGTAAGTTTGGAGGAATTTCCTGGAAACTGGCAATTGATGGAAATATTTGAGGTGGCGGAGCAGCAGTAAAGGGAACATTTGTAAAGCTTGTTAAAAGCTAAAACGGGTAAGCCTTTGCTCACCCGCTTCAGCAAATCATAAAACTTGTAGTCTTTTACCTCGTTCCCAAGTTGTACTTGGGAACGCAAAAACGGTAAACGGGGCGGTAGTGTTTATAAATTTTTGGCCCAGTGGATGTCCAGGCTTAACGAAATTTTTCCCCCTTGGATTAATCGCCTTTCTTCTCCATGGGAGGAATCTTCGCGGGAATATCTTCTGGTTTGGGCCCCATCTTGGCTTCCAGTCTTTTAATGTTTTCCGAAATGATCGGGGCAATGGCGCTCTCGGTGCCCAGCTTTTTCACCGGCCGGGCCGCATAGCACAGACCGCCCGGAAAGCAAATCTGTTGCAGCTGGTTGTAATAGTCCTTAGCGTGAGTAGCGCCTTGTTTCAGGTATGACAAGGCTTCTTGCATTTTGCCCTGCCGCTCCATGATCACCGCCAGGTTATTATTGGCAAACGGGTTGTTGACGTCGGCTTTAATCACACTCTCGAATTGCTCTTGGGCCGCATCATATTTGCCCTCTTTCATAAAGTCATAGCCTTTGATCAACGGGGTAAAGATATCCTCGGCCATCGGCCGCGGTTGCGCCGTGGTCGGTGATGCTAAGGCCATACACAGGCATACTGCTCCTAAAATTGCGATTACTGAAAATCCCACCCATTTATGCATATGTCGCATTTTCTCCCTCCTTATTTAAGAGCTTGGGAAAAGCCGCCCCGTTACGCCTTTAAACAATAAAGGTTATTTTTTGCAATGTCAAGGAATTAAATGAGTTAGACAATCTGCAACTAATTTTTTTGCTCCTCCCCCTGGGAAAATTTGTTGTGGTTTTAACCCCTTGATTTGTCAGAGGACCGGACCTGCGCCGAAGCCGGCCTTTTGCCGAGGGCTAAACCTTGCCTGATATCATTAAAGGCATATTGACAATAATCGACCAAATGGCTTATTTTGACTGTAATCTTGCGGAAAGGAGAACAATATGCCCGGAAACCGTAAACGTTATCTGTCGTTATTGATTTTTCTGGGGTTGGCTGGTCTGCTTCTGGGGCTGGTCTCCCTGGCACTGGCCCAACCGCGACCGCTGTCTGAGGATATCTATACGCCCCTCAGCCTGGGTTATGACGAAATGAAGGCCGGTAATAGCGATGCCGCCCAGTATCAGTTTGAAAAAGTTCTCAAAGGCGACCCCAACAACCCGTTTGCCCTCAACAATCTAGCGGTGCTGCTGGAACGCCAGGGCAAGTTAAAGGAAGCTATGGCCTATCTGCTGCAAGCCGAGACGCATGCCGAGGAATATTTGCAAAAACCCGATGAAATCTGTGACATCGGCGGCATCTGCATGGCCATGAAACCGACCCGCTTAGCTGGCGGCAAAAGCAGCATTGCGCCCCTGGTGCATGGTAATATCAATCTTTTGAAGATCAAAATCGGTAAGCCTAAATAAAATTTATCAGGGGCTACCACATTCGGCGGTGCTGCCCTGGATTTTTTCCAGAGCATGCGGCAGGGCGGGCAAGACCACGGCCAGATTCTCCCGGGCCCCGCGCGGGCTTCCGGGTAGATTAATAATCAGCGTTGTGCCGCGCACCCCGGCCTGGGCGCGGGATAACATGGCATGCGGGGTAGAGGCCAGGCTGGCGGCCCGCATAGCTTCGGCCAGGCCCGGCACCGGACGCTCAATCACCGCCTGGGTGGCTTCCGGGGTGACATCCCGGGGGCTAAGCCCGGTCCCCCCGGTGGTCAGGATCAGATCAAGGTGTTGTTGATCGCTCCATTCTACCAGCCGGGCGATGATCGCCTCCAGCTCATCGGGCACTACCGCATAGCCATCCACCCGATAAAGTGCGGGGGAAAGCTGTTTCTCGATCTCCCCGGCACTTAAATCCTGGCGGTCGCCCTGCGCCCCTTTATCGCTAACGGTCAGGATGCCGACCCGAAACATCGAGCACCTCGATGGGATCGCCCGGTCGCACCTCTCCCCCGATGACGACCCGGGCAAAGATGCCGGCGTGCGGCAGCAAGGATTCTCCTACCAGTCGCCGAATCGGGGAATCGGGATGGTCTTCTTTGCCGACCTGGGTAACTTCCAATTCCGCCTGGGAGCCGATCCGAAGTCGGGTGCCGATGGGGAGCTTGGTAAGCTCTAACCCCCGGGTGGTCAGATTTTCGGCAAAATCCCCCGGTCCCACCGGCAGACCGCGCGGCCGGACCTGATCGATGCTCTCCTGAGCCAGCAGACTGACCTGACGGGGCCAGTTGCCGGCATGTGCATCCCCTTCCAGGCCATGATCCGGGATCAGACGACCTTGGGCGATATTTTGCTTCTGCACCCCGCGGGTGGCGCTGCGCGAGACTGCCACGATTTGCGGTTGAAGTGTACCCATATGTCTAAAGCAATCCTTGCCAGATTGTTTTAAATTTACTCCGCTTCCGCTTTAGCCGCGGCGATTACCTTTTCGGCCAGCGGTTGGGGCATTTCCTCATAGTGGGAAAATTCCATTTCAAAGCTACCCCGCCCCCCGGTTTTGGAGGTCAGATCCGGGGCGTAAAACTGCACTTCGGCCATCGGCACCTGGGCATTGATGACCTGGAGGTTATCCTTGCTGTCCATGCCCAACACCCGGCCCCGCCGAGCATTGAGATCGCCCAGGATATCACCCAAATATTCCTCCGGGACGGTGACGGTCACTTTCATAATCGGCTCTAAGAGTATGGGATGCGCGGCCTGCACGCCTTTTTTAAAACCCATCGACCCGGCGATCTTGAAGGCCATATCCGAGGAGTCCACTTCGTGGAAGGAACCGTCATATAAAGTGATGCGCAGGTCAACTACCGGATAACCGGCCAACACCCCCTCGGTCATGGCTTCGACAATACCTTTTTCCACCGCGGGAATATATTGTTTGGGAATGACCCAGCCGACGATTTTATCGACAAATTCAAAACCGCCGCCCCGCGGCAGGGGTTCCAGTTCCAGCCAGGTATCGCCATATTGTCCCAGGCCGCCGGATTGCCGTTTATATTTACCCTGCACCTTGGTGGTCCCCTTGATGGTCTCTCG
>JAQVHY010000167.1 GCA_028695935.1 Desulfobacca sp. | reverse complement strand
TCACCCGGTTCACAGCGCAGCCGTTCCCCCTGTGGGCACTATTTGGACAAAGGTTGATTTGATCCGGGACTCTGCGGAAGAGATTTCTGCTGTTTTGGCAAATAATTAAGAGCTGAACTTAATATGAATCTATTGGGAACTCTCAGCCGCTCCGGGAAGGGGTCGATTTTCCTTTGGGGCCTGTCTGGGGCCTGAGATTTTAGTCCCTCAGATTGTCCCCTCATTAATGAATTCAATGGCTTAGCTGGCTGGGGGAGGAGGATTCGAACCTCCATTGGCGGATCCAAAGTCCGCAGTCCTGCCATTGGACGATCCCCCATCAGGTCGGGTCGGGATTATTTAGCCATGCGCGGGTGCTTGGTGGTGTATTCGCTAATTAAGCGGCGCAGAACCCCAGAAGCCTTGAAGGTTACCACCCGGCGGGCATTAATGGTTAGATCTTGTCCGGTCTGAGGATTACGCCCCCGACGTTCTCGTTTGTCTTTCACGGTCCATTTTCCAAAACCACTAATGAGCACATCCTCTTCGGAGGCCAAGGCCTGTTTGATAAGACCGAATACGGTATCGACGGCACGCGCCGCGTCGGCCTTGGATAAGATCTCTTTCTCAAAAAGCACCTGTACCAGGGCTGCTTTGGTCAGTGGCATGGACGCTCCTTAAAATCTACTACTTAAAAGCTGACACCATTATAATTGTTTCAGACTATATGCGGAAGCCTGAGCCGCCGAGGGTAGCCCTTAAGACCTTAGTATCCCTCGAGTCATCTAAATCCAATTAAAAAAATATAAGTCAAAATCTGCTTTAATGCAAGGGAATTGTTTAAGATTATCCTATTGCTACACCTGGCTGCGGTTATTACCTTCTAAGATTTCAGTTAAGCGACCAAAAATTTGGGGCTAGCTTTTTAGGCAGCAGATATGATATAAAAAAGGAAACTTGCCATTAGCAGTTGGGGTTTGAACGTGGTCTGAGTGAATGACTAACCTCTGCCTTAATCAAATATCCTGAGGGGAAAAGGGTCTCAGAAGGAAAAATGGCGACATATTAAGGAGTTGGCAATGGAAGCAATTCCTGGCCCCTTTGCCTATTATTATGACTGGGCCACCGGTAGTTCTTATTTCCAACGTTTATATGCCCGGTTTGTTGAAGACTTGCAGGTCGCAGTGCCGCCCGGTGGTCTGCTGCTCGATGTCGGCACCGGCCCGGGGCGTCTCCTTAAAATGATAGCCCTCCGCCGCCCCGATATTCAGATCTTCGGTCTGGATCTATCTCCTCGAATGGCGGCTCTTACCCAGCGCCGTCTGCTTCGTGCCCCTCTTGTCCACCGGGCAGCAGTGCTGGCCGCTTCCGCCACGGCTTTACCATTTGCCCCGCAATCTTTTGATCTGGTAGTGGCCACCATGAGTTTTCATCATTGGCGTGAGCCTATCTTAGGCGTCCAAGAATTATTACGAGTTCTCAAACCTCAGGGGCGGGCCTGGTTATATGAATTGGATCGGGACACCTGGATTGGGGACATCCGGGCCTTTGCTCGCCAGCAAGGCCAGAGTTTCTACCTGACTCTCCCTGCCATCCGGCTGATAGCCCTTCATTCGGCGCTGCGGTTCCAGGACTTTGCTCGGGTCGGGCGGCAGGCCGGGGCCCCTTTTTGGCAGGTGGAAAAGGTCCATCAGATCTTCTGGAGAGCAGAAATCAGGCCGACGCCGCCTTAATCAGGCCTTGGACTTTGGCCATCTCGATTCAGGGCCAATCAATCTGCGGAAAAAGCTTAAGCAAAGATTCCTGTCGGCCCGATTCATCCGTACTCTAAGGTACTGACAAGCCAGGCCGACAGGGCGCCAGGGATAAGGAGAGGGCGGAGATGCCCCAGGATTATAAACTAATTTAGGCTAATCCAGATTTACCGGCCTTGAGCCAGCCAAAAAAAACCTCAATTCTCCGTTCCGAGAATTGAGGATTGCACCCAGCTTTCTTAGTCCTCAACCATTAGAAATTGCTGCTCCGACGGCGGCAATTTCCCTTTTTTATACAGGCAGGTCTTCTGACTCCCGGTTCTTTCTACTCCCAGCGCCTTCCCAGCCCGTTTATCGAGCCAGTGGCCTCCTGCTGGTTTCGTCCCCGGTTACAGCGGCGGGACCGCGACGGATTTTCACCGTCTTCCCTTTTAACCCAACGGGGCCTGCAATTGGTGGCATTATACAATTAACGTTTTGTACCTGTCAAGCATGATTTTGCCAACTGATTATCCCCCAACCAATTTCTGAACGGTTGAATTGGAAATCCAACCGGTTAGAAATCTTATTATACCCCTAGTAGCCAATTCTCATTGACAGCCCGGTCTGTTATTGATAGAAATATAATGTTTGGTCGGGACGTAGCGCAGTCTGGTAGCGCACCTGAATGGGGTTCAGGGGGTCGGAGGTTCAAATCCTCTCGTCCCGACCAGAAAAAGGTAGGGATTCCGAAAGGTTGTTAATCGAGAGGTTAGCAGCCCTTTTGGTTTCAGGTTGAATTTGTGACCATTCGTGACCATTGCCTAAACCGTTCAGTGCCGCCACAGCGTCTTTTAGGTGGGCCTGGGACAGATGAGAATATCTCATAGTCATTTTGATGTCAGCGTGCCCTAAAAGTTCCTGGACGGCTTTTAAGCTCACCCCCGCCATGACTAAATGACTGGCAAAAGTGTGTCGCAAATCGTGAAAATGAAAATCCTCTATCCCGGCGCGCCGGCACGCCCCCGCGAATGACCGTTTTACCTCATGCAGTCGCTTCCCGTCCGGGCCGACAAAGACGTGTTCGGTCCGTAGCTGGGTTTCAGTTCTCAGTTCCTTGAATAGCCGGGCCAGCCGGTCGTTAATGGGGATTTGCCGCGATTTGTTGCTCTTGGTTTCGGTCAAGTAGATAAACCCGTTCCTGACTTGTTCCCATTTCAGGGATAGCAGCTCCCCCCGCCGCATCCCGGTTAGCAGGGCCGTTTCCACAATCGGCTTTAGGTGTTTAGGACACTCCGCCAAAAGTCGGTCAATCTCGGCCTCAGTTAAGAACCTTAGCCGATGATTGTTCTCTTTGAACATCAACCGCTTGCCCTTCTTAAATGGTGATGATTCCAGTAAGCCCCATTCAACCGCCTTGCTGAGCATGTGCCCCAAGATAGCCATATCCCGGTTGACGCTGCTATCCTTCCGGGGTCCGCCGTTTTTGGTGGTGGTGGCTTTGCGCTTGTTCCGATAGGTTTCCAGATCAAGGTAAGTTATCTCAGATAGCCGCCGGTCGCCAAAGATAGCCCGCAAATCTTTGATCACGTGAGCCTTAAAGTCCTTAAAAGACTTCTGGTTTTGGAAATTTTCCACATATCGGTCGGCCAAGTCGCTGAAAGTCACCCGAGTTTCGGGCTTTATGTCAAAAACATCGTGGTAGCGCCCCTCTTTTTTTGACACGGTAACCTTGCCGACAAAGGCCTCAGCATCGCGCCGCCGGTCAAAGTTTTTGCGCACCCGCCGCCCCTCGGGGTCATACCAGTCAGCTTGCCAGGTGACGCCCCTGCTACCAGTCTTTTTTCTTATCGTTGCCATGATACCCCCTTAAGGGCCACAGGGCAGGCCTGCAGCCCCCGGTTCGGCAAAATAAAAATGCCAGAGTTTTTGCAGGTCTATGACAACCCCCAGGGCCTCGCGGCGTCCGGTAACTCTGGCAACTTGGTTTCTGTAATAAAAAATAGCCACTCACGTGGGCCTCCCCGGTCATAGTTCGCACTATAATTAAAGCATATCAGTGATAGAATGTCAAGGTTTTTTTTAGTGAGATTTAAACCACTTTTCTTAGCAATTCAAAGCGTTTACTAATTTCATAAAGGTATTTTGAAAGGGTCCAAAAGGTGCAATACTCCGCAAGCATGGGAGCTAATTGATACAATCTTTTTTAAAAATGTATCTAAAACGGATAATGGCATTGTATCAATAATTGATACAAATGTATCAATATCCGAAGGCTTCCTTCGCAACTCAGGAATCTACGAGCTGGACCCGGAGGGGCAATTTTGGTTCTCTAAAACTGTAGTTGTAAAACTATCGCAGGTTTTAGCAACCGCCTGTTGACTTATCCCCACGGCCTCGGCGTTAGTTTTGGAAGCCGCTGCCTTGGCCTTGGCTATCTGGGCCACATCTCTCAATTTGCGCTCCGGTATTTTCTGCGTCCTGGCCACCTCAGCGCGAGTGTCGGTCTTGGGTTTATACGGGTCGGTCAAGGTGTCCGATTCGTATTTTTTCTCGGGATGCCAACGGGATTCAATGGCCTGTTGCCTTTGCACCCGCATAGCCTGCTCAGATTTGCGCTGCATGAATATTTACACCCTACCTAACCTAACCTATGGCCTGCCGTGTTTCCGTTAAATCTGGCCTCAAAAACTGATCATTAGAATTAAGTTCTCGGTATCTTTGGAGTGCAACCTTGCCAGCTTCCGTCAACTTCTTTTTATGTTCCGGTGATAGCCGTCGTTTTTGTTTGGCTCTGGCCAGGGCCGCTACCTGACCTAAAAACTCCGGGGAAAAATAAACCACAGCCTCGCCGTCTAAAAGGTCAGCCCGGGTCCCCTTGACTTCCTGACAGATCCGCACGGCGTTCTTTTTCCTGGGAGTGTAGAGGGCCAGGGTAGGGGGATTCTCAGAGAAAAGGTAAATGGCCGCCCCACCGCGGCAAGGAACCATCTCAAACCACTTCCGGGCCGTTTCCCGGTCCTCGCCCTGAGAATGGTGCCAGGATTCGTCCATAACAATTTTGTATTTATTCTGAGGATTAAGCATTTTTTACCCCTTACTCAGATATTCGTTACCCTCAAAGAACGCCGTCACGGGCCTGTGAGACCCCTTGTTTGTGGCCGTCCAGGGCTAAGATCGCCAGGACGGAGTAATTTGCCAAGTCTAACAGACTGTCCCGAAGGGCCTCGTCTTTAACCTGGGGATCCGCGCCGCCGGCTAGGTGACAAGCCCGCGCCAGTTTATCGGTCATCCGGTGCAATAGGCCGACTACTATCGGTTGATTGAGCAGCCGGGCCGATAGCTCAAAACTGTTGCCGTAGTCGGCGTTTTTGGCCTCGTGAATAGCCGCCATTTCATTCAATATGTTGCCAAATTTCATTTCAACCCCCACCTTACCCCTTACCTCAAAAAAAAGTGCCTAAAACTACCCCTAAACTACCCCTAAACTTTGCCTACCTTGGGTAAGCTTTCAATACCCAAGACCACCGGGTTGTGAACCCTGGCCATATACTGCATGGCCAGCTTGCACTTAGAACAAATCCGGTTTCGCCTCACGTCCCAGCTCTTAAACTGTCGGCCACATTTTAGGCAAGTGGCCTTGCCTGGCTTAGGTTTTGGTCGTGACATTTTTACCTCACA
>JAQVHY010000166.1 GCA_028695935.1 Desulfobacca sp. | reverse complement strand
TTCAAGGAGGTAAGTTCTTTTTCCAAGTCTTGGGTAGTTGCGGTCAGGATTTTCTCCATAGCCGGTTGTATATCTAGGGCTGGGGAGGACTCCCCTGGGGACCCTGCGATCTGCTTTTCTCCCCAGGCTAAGCCAAAAAATCCCAATAAAATAATCGTCCCCACCAGGGATTGAATAAGCCCAAGCTTGGATCTAGCTATATCGATTCTCCAGATCATTTACCCTCCTAATAAAGAGTTCTTGATTCTTAAACTTGTATACAGGCGGAAACTTACCCGATTGGCCGCAGGGAGCAGAGAACGGAAGATGATACGAAAAAAAATGCGGTTTGGCGATATCTGCACCTCCGGCCAAAGAATTTCCTGGCAACCGAAAGAGAAATTTTTATTTTCCGGGCGGATATTTAGTATATCTTAATGGAGTTTAATAGGACTTGTCAACCGTAGTAAATGAGGTAAGCCAATGTCCGAGTTCGAACAGAACTTCACCGAACTGCTCTCCGCCCGTCGCTGGGAAGAGCTGAAATCAACCCTCCATGAAAAAAATCCTATGGATCTGGCCGGTCTGATCACCTCCCTGCCAGCCAGCGAACGTGCCCTGCTCTTCCGGCTGCTCGAAAAACGTCAAGCCGTGGAAGTGTTCGAGAGTTTAGAGGTCAACGACCAGCAGGAACTGCTGGCCAGCTTTCGGGATGAACAGGCCCGCGATTTGGTCGAACATATGTCACCGGACGACCGGGCTTACCTGCTGGATGAAGTACCGGCCAAGGTGGCCAAACGGCTGCTGCGGATGTTGAGTCCGACTGAGCGGGACGCTACTGCCCTGTTATTGGGTTATAAAGAGAACACCGCGGGTCGGATCATGACCCCGGAGTACATTGATCTGAAGAGCTTTATGTCGGTCAACGACGCCCTCCACAAAATTCGCCGGGTCGGGCTGGATAAGGAAACCGTTTATTACTGCTATGTGACCGATGAGCAACGACGCTTAACCGGCATCATCTCTTTAAAAGACCTGGTACTGGCCGACCCCGAGGCCAGAATTGCCGATCTCATGAAAAAAGAGGTGGTAGCGGTCCACACGGATGAAGATCAGGAGGAGGTAGTCCACAAAATCAAAAAATATGACTTGCTGGCCATCCCGGTGGTGGACCGGGAAAACCGCCTGGTCGGCATTATCACCCATGACGATATCATGGATATCCTGGAAGACGAAACCACCGAGGACATCTACCGCTTGGGCGCGGTACAGGTCCCGGAGCAGAGTTATTTTAAATCCGGGATGCTGGCGGTGGCCAGCCGCCGGGTAGGCTGGTTACTGGTTTTATTGATTACCAACACCTTTACCGGCAACATCATCATGCATCAGACCGAATTACTCCATTCGGTCATTGCCCTGGCGGCCTTCGTGCCCTTACTGATCGGCAGCGGCGGCAATATCGGGGCCCAGACCTCCACGGTCATGGTCCGGGGGCTGGCGCTGCAAGAAGTCACCTTTAGCAATGCCTTTAAACTGCTGCTCCGGGAAGTGGGAATCGGCCTGTTTCTAGGGTCCTTTTTAGGGTTTATTGTCATCTTCTGGGCTTTTTGGCTGCAGGGGAACTGGTTGGTAGCGATGGCGGTCGGCTCCAGCCTGGTGCTGATCTCGGCTTTAGCCACCCTGTTCGGGGGCCTGTTGCCGTTACTATTCGTGCGCCTGGGGCTCGATCCGGCGGTGGTCTCGGCCCCCTTTATCACTACCATGGTTGACGTCTTAGGAGTGTTTACTTATTTTCAGATGGCAAAATTAATTCTTTTCCCATAATTCCGGACCAAAGGAAGCCGCGACCTACCGCTTCATTCAGGTTCTGGGCCAGCAATAAAGGTCAAGACATCGATGCGTACTGATCCGTGGTTTATCAGTGAGGTGGTCCAGCAAGTACTGGACCTGATCGATTACCCGGTAAGCGAGTTGGACCCGTTTCTACGAGAGCATCTCGCGCCGCGCCCGCTCACTTCGGCTAAATTCAGCCATCTTCCTAATGCCTACCATGTCTTGTGGACTGCCAACCAATCCCTCTGTCGCGATTACCCTAGCTTCATCGGCATTGACTTAGGCGAGCCGCGCCTCATCGGTCCCCGCGAGACGGCCCGGACCATACTCGCCCTGGCCCAGTCGTTGAACAATGTTCTGCCCAGCTACCGGTGTCAACAGGCCTATATCTCTTTCGGAACCATCAGTGATTGCCGACACTTCAGCCATTGCGAGTTCCACTTTGAGTTTCTGCTCTGTTTTTTGAAGACCATCATTGCCGTCATGAAAGGCCAATCTTTCCAATCTGTCCTGGTATATAAGCTGAATAATTTCATTCGGCAACGGAGCAACAAATTAATGCAGGACCCGGACCAACTCCATTAAGGACCGGTGGCAGGCAGCTCTGTTTAATTAGTGTTCATCCGAAAACTCCCCCGCCCCTGGTGGGAGGGGGAGGCAACTTTCAACATATTGGAAGTTTTTATATTTTTTTTACCATCTCCCTATGGAAACTAATTACGGGTGGTAATTGTGCCTGTCCTGGGAGCGGAGATAGTTGCGCACCTGGGTCAGGGCCTGGTCCCGGTTGGCAAAGCGGATCAGGGGATAAAGTCGCTCACAGGCCTGAAACGATAAGCGCCTGACCAATAGATAGGCCTGGACCTCGTCGTCGGTGTGGGGGGTCGCGGATTCCGGAGCCAGGATCTCGTCGCGGTGCATGAGTTTGATATTAATCAGGCTCTGGGCGGCTAAGAGATTTTCCTTAGGCAGATTGGGCTGGCAGGAAAACTGATAAAACAGGGTAAGGCGGTCGCCCGGACCCAAGACCCGGGGGCTGCCCAGTTGCGGGCGCACTATGGGGGCCAACAAAAAAACCGAATGGACTTTGCCGCGTTCTTTTAAATGTCGGCGTAAGGCCCCCGGTAACCCCAGATGGATATACCCGGCTTCTACATAGATGCTGTCATACTGACCGGCCAGCGCGGCCAGGGCCTGGGCCCGCAGGGCATCCCGGTAGCGAAAGCGAGCCGCGTCCGCGCGGGCAAAGTTTTTGACGGCCTCCACGACCTGGATAAAGGAAGACTTGAGAGAGTGGGTATAAAAATTCAACAACGCCCGGGTAGCCTCCCTTTCCACTTCATAAACCGGGCACAACTCCGGCAGCGCCATGATCTCGGCGGGAGTCTGATTCTGGGCAAACCTCTCGTGAATCTGCAACAGCCGTTCCAGAAAAGGCTCAATCTGGCGAATGATCTTCCCGGCCTGATGCATTTCCTGCAAGAGCAATGCTTGCCGATGACTATATTCCGGAAATTCCGAACCCTGTTCCTGGACGTAAGTTTCGATGGGCAATGCTCCGCTCAGCATCGACGTCAAGCTCGGGGAGGGCGGCTCCTCCAAGACGATGGCCTGATGGCAGGCCATTTCCGCCTGGGCAAAGGGCAGAGCCTCAATCCGATGCGTGGAAAAACCGAGGGTGAAAAGAGTCTGCCGCAGGAACATAAACTAACTCTCCAACTTAATGGTTGGAAGTGTTCAATCGTCAGTTTCCAGTTAAAACAACTAATTATATGGAAAATGGTTATAATGCCAGAACTAGGACTTATAGATAACCTCTGAAATTTACCCGGCTTACTGACCACTGACCACTGAACACTTACTAATTATTCAATCAGCCTCCAAATGGTTATCCAGCAAAACTATTTAAAAATCGCACAGAGAGGTAAATCATGGTCCGAGAGAATGAACAGGGGGCTTACTTGGGCTTAGGCCCGGGTTTGAAAAACGCCGCCACGCTGGTGGCCACCGACCCGCATTTCGATGTCTTGGATTGGGGCCGACAGCGCCTCATCCTGGGGAAGTGTTCTCGCCTCCCGGATGACCAGGACCTGGCCGCGGGCCGCTATGGCATTGATTTTCACCGCGCCCTGCCGCCCTTTCAGACCACCTCGGGCTATACCTGTGACTGGGGCGAGGGGCCGATCACCGTCAATGCCTATAATTATGCCCGCTACCTGCCGCGCAGCCTGCGGTTTCGGGAATTCACCGCCAACCTGGCCTTTGCGGCCCAAAGTTACGACGAATTTCAGGCTAAGTGCCGAGTATATCGAAATTTTTATAATTATCAATATAATTCTCCGGCCCCGATTGTCATCGCCACCCCGCATTCCGGCCAGGTTCATCGGCCCCCGGATGATTACCACCCGTTTCCGCACTCGGAAATTGACGCCTGGACCGCGCGGGTGGCCGCGGCTTGTGCCCAGATGCTGGCCCCAGGCCGGAAGCGGGTCGTCATCTCCTTGCACAGCACCGATTACTTTGGCTCGCTGATCGACATCGGTGATTTCGGTCTGCCCCAAAATGGCCGGTTACCTCGGTTGGTAACCTCTCTCCAGAAAAGCTTCGCCGCGGCCCTGGCCGCTATTCGCCCGGCTTATGGCCAGTATATTTTACCCTATACCCAGGCCCGCCTAAAATGGATTAAGGAACGCTGGGGCACTGTCGACCCCTCGCGCCTGGCCTCAAAGTCCACCGCGGCCCGGTTTGAGATTCACAGCCTGATCAAAGTCTTGGAAACCTGCCTGGACCCGGACCAACCATATAACCTGGACGCTCTGTTGCATGGACTGGAACAGCACTGCCGCACTGCGACCACCCCCCTCATTACCCTGAACGGCATCTTCTCGGGCCGTAAGACGGCGCGGTTGCTCAATCTGGCCGCTAACCTACAGGAAAGCGGCATCGACACCGCGATCCAGGTGGAGTGTTCCCGCTTTCTGGCCCGAGATTATCCTGCATTAGCCGCGGCGATAATCACCGCTCTGATTGATGAACTGGAAGGGCTTCCCTGAGCGAGCAGCAAAAATATTCTGTATAATATTCCAACATTTTAAAAAATTAACTGATTAATTATTGTACAATAAATTATATAATGAAATTAGTAAGATATTAATGCGAGCGATATTATTGTATAAATTTACTACATAGATGTTCTCAAAAATTAAGAGTGGCTTGAACGGAAAAAATTATATTGTTTAATAAATATAATGATTTTAATGGCTTATCAAAAATGATAGATACTGGCATCCTCCTTGCAGCAATCATAAGTCAAGATTGTTTCAGTTTAATTAGAGTTTGCAGGAGGAATCAACCATGGGACAGAAAGCCCCCCGGGAAAATAAATATTGTATCTGGATGCAGGCCGGAGTAGTCAAGTACAAGCTTTGTGATCACAATTATGACTGCAATACCTGCCCCTTTGATCAGGCCATGTCCAAAACCGCGGAGCACAATATTGCCCTGCGGCAGGCCGGGAAGCCAATGACCGGGAAAAAAGCCGAGATCGTCGGCTGGCAGGACAAGATGCGTGAGCGGGCCGGTCTGAACCAGCAATGCCGCCATATGCTCACCGGTCGGATTCC
>JAQVHY010000041.1 GCA_028695935.1 Desulfobacca sp. | reverse complement strand
GCTGGGCAAAGGATAAGGTTTATATCGCCACCAAAGCACCGTGTTAACCAGTTGTAAAACCAAAAAGGCTAAGGTATAGGCGGCTCCTATCCCCAGGAGGGGACGGGCATAGGTCTGGTAACGGAAGAAATTAAGAAAGGCATCCAACGACCCGATGTGCACCGCCACCACCAAAGACACCAGTAAGCCCACGATTACCGAGAGTTTGATGATCAGATCAAAATTACGCCATTTCTGTTCCAGGCGCGGGGGCAGTCCTTGCTCCCAATATACGGCGTTAGAAGGGGAAGCAGCCATATATATGTAACTCCTATCAAGATTTGATGATTTGCTTAACAGGTTCAACAGTGCAAAAAGCTTGCCAACAGATTGAGGTGGCCCTTGGGATAACTTATTGATTATATTAATATTAAATCCGCCCATAAAGTCTTTTTCCGGCCAGATGGCCGGGTAGATATCCATATTGAGAAAAAGGCTTCTCAACACTGATACTCTTTTCTCAATATGAGAAAAAATTGTCAACGGGTTGCCGCGGTTAAACTCCCAGGGATAAGGTTTTCAATGTTGATCTGGTACTTGCGCTAAACTCTTCGCAGCCAGTCAACAAAAAAATCGAGGCTTTGGGTTGACAACCACCAAAAAAAGTTTTATATTGAACATTAGTTCAATTAAGAAAACAGCTGAAACAATAATTAACTACTGTTTTCGGCTTAATATCCGTTCAGGAGAGTTGAATTGAGTTAGCGCTCGGTTAGCCGCTGGACGGTTGAAACTAAACCATAAAGGAGAAGGATAATGCCAGGAGGCGGTAAAAATAAAGGTGGTCGTGGTTCAAGAGGAACTGGCCGCGGCCAGAGTTCAGGCTGGTGTCAGGGACAGGGCCGGAGCGGCCAGGGTCAAGGTGCAGGTTTTAGACCGGGTGAGTGCGGCGGTGACGCGCCGACGAATAATTACGGCTCGCCCTCGCAAGCCGGTGGCCGGCAATCGTCTTGGTGGGATCGCTGGTTTGGCGGTTGGTGGTCAAAGTCAGCCGGTTCCGGCTCTAGCGGCAGAGGCAACAGCAGCGCGGCCGGTCCCGGACAGGGCCCAGCTTCGGGTGGCAAATCCCGGGGCCGGGGCCGCAGTTATTAAATAAAAACATTGACATTGAGGAGGTTTAAAGATATGCCCAGATTTGATGGCACCGGACCGGGGGGACAAGGCCCCGGAACCGGCAGAGGTAGAGGATACTGTCGAAGTGGTTATCAGCGCCAGAACGGCCGGGGCTGCGGCCCAGGATTAGGCCGAGGTCAAGGGCGGCGGTTCTGGGGCAGCAGTTATGGAACGCCGGCGCTAAGGGCTAATCAGCCGGGATACGGGTCTTTACCGCAGATTTACTCAAACCCGCAGGGAGAATGGGCCGATCTTCAGGTTCAGGAAAAGCTGCTCATCCAGGACCTACAGGAGATTCGAAACCGGATAGCCGCAGTGGAAAGCTCCCGAGGCTAAATCACCACGGCTTAGGGTGATAAATTTACCATAAACCCTCAGCTTTAACTTAAGCCGGGCGTGAGGTTGACCTTCACGCCCGTAATGATTAATACTTATAAAAATCTAAAAATTGCGCGATAACTGGTACCAGGCCGGAGGAAGTCGTTATTTCGGAAAACTCTGTCCGAGATCTCAAAAACGCCGGCTAAACCCAGCCTCAGGGGTATATAATTAAAGCAATCGCGCCATTTAGGGAAAAATCAGTTAGGGAAGGAGTAATACAAAGCACCATGAAGACCATCGCAGTCAGCGCCACCGAAAAAAGTCTTGATTCACCCGTAGATCTTCGCTTTGGCCGGGCCAAATACTTTGTCATCGTAGATCCCGAAACCATGGACTGGGAGGCTTTGGATAACGCCCCCAATATTAATGCCGCCCACGGCGCCGGGATTCAGGCCGCCCGCCTGGTGGCTGAGAATCGGGTCAAAACCGTGCTTACCGGTAACTGTGGCCCCAATGCCTTTGAGACCCTACAGGCGGCTGGCATCCAGGTGGCCACCAATGTCAACAGCACCGTGCGTCAGGCCATAGAAAGATTTAAACGCGGGGAAATAAGTTTTGCCCAGAGTTCCAATGTCCAAAAACACTGGAGTTAACTACACCGCGCCTCTGGCCCAACGGGTCTTGAGGTTTTTTTCGGGGCCTTGAGGTTTTATATCCCGATGAGACTCCAGAGGCTTGGCTTGACTTTTGGCAACATTAGTAATCTAATTAAAAAATTAAGAACTTACTAAGGAGGAGTTAACCATAATGCATGATTGTTCTCATCATCAGGGGGGCGGCAGTTGCTCTACCTGTGGACACCAGCATAATCATGACGACGCGGCTCAACAAGAGGAACGCCAGTTACGCAACGCCCTGCAACAGATTCGCCATAAATTGCTGGTGATGAGTGGTAAGGGCGGCGTAGGCAAAAGCAGTGTGGCCGTAACCCTGGCCTTAGCCCTGGCTTGGCGGGGGTTTAAGGTCGGGATCATGGACGTTGACCTGCATGGCCCCAATGTATTGAGGATGTTAGGGTTACGAGAGGCCTTGGACCTGACCCAGGGAAGCTTTGTACTGCCGGGCGATCTGGCCGATAACCTGAAAGTGATCTCCATCGAAGCCCTGATGCAAAACCGGGATTCCGCAGTTATCTGGCGGGGACCCCTTAAACACCGGGTTATTCAACAGTTCGTTTCCGATGTCGAATGGGGGCGTCTCGATTACTTGATCATTGATTCGCCGCCGGGCACCGGTGATGAACCCTTGTCGGTCGCTCAGACCATACCGGAAGCCCAGGCCATTATAGTTACCACTCCCCAGGAAATTTCGCTGGCGGACGTGCGCAAGTCGATCAATTTCTGTCGCAAGGTCAACATGAAGATTCTGGGCCTGATTGAAAACATGAGCTTTATGACCTGTCCGAAATGCGGCGAACAGATTCCCTTATTCAAATCCGGCGGCGGGGAAAAGACCGCCCAGGTGATGAACGTCCCGTTATTGGGAAGCCTCCCCTTTGATTACCACATCGTTGAAGCCGGCGACGCCGGGCAGATGCCGTTGTTGAAACTCAAAAAGAGTCCGTATCTGGATACGTTTAACGCTATCGTCGATAAAATTATCGACATCCTGGATAAAGAGGCCAGTGAGCAACCAATTCCGCAACGGCAGCCGGGGACCCATAAATTTGCCATCCCCATGGAAAATGGGCGTTTAACCGAGCATTTCGGGCATGCCCAGCAATATGCCCTGGTGACGGTAAAAGATCATGATATTTTAAATCAGGAGATCCTTACCCCGCCGCCTCATGAACCCGGGGTCTTGCCGGCCTGGATCGAGCAATTAGGGGCTACTCACATCTTTGCTGCGGGTATGGGCTCCAAGGCCCAGGAGTTGTTTAACCAGAAGGGCATCGAGGTCATAACTGGAGCGCCCCTGCTGTCGCCTCAGGAGTTAATCCAGCAATATTTTGATAAAACTCTGGTTACCGGCCCTAACGTTTGTGACCACTGATGAGGCCGGGATATCATGAAAATTGCTATCGCCAGCGGTAAGGGCGGCACCGGTAAGACTACCCTGGCAGTCAACCTGGCCGCGGCGCTAGGAAATCAGGCCCAATTGCTCGACTGCGACGTCGAAGAACCTAATGTCCATCTGTTTCTACCTCTGGTGCAGGGACAGAAGGAGACCATTAGCGCGCCGGTGCCCGAGGTTGATCTGGACCGTTGCAATTTCTGCGGCGCCTGTGGCCAGATCTGCCAGTTCAGCGCAATTGTCCCCCTGGAACAGACGGTACTGATTTTTCCCGAAATGTGCCATAGTTGTGGGGGCTGCTATCTGGTCTGTGAGCCCGGGGCCTTGCGCGAACGGGGCCGGGAACTGGGAATGATCGACCGCGGCCTGAGCCAGGAAGGGGTACATGGTGTCTATGGCCGCCTGCGGGTGGGCGAAGCCATGGCCCCACCGCTGATCCGCGCGGTTAAAGCTCGCATGGACCTAAGTCGTACGGTAATCATCGACGCTCCCCCCGGCACCTCCTGCCCGGTCATTGCGGCCATGAAGGGCGCGGACTATGTGGTACTGGTGACCGAACCGACCCCCTTTGGTTTCCATGACCTGAAACTGGCGGTGGAGACCGTCCGGACCATGAAGCTGCCCATGGGAGTGGTCATAAACCGTTCGGATATCGGGACCGCCGAGGTCAAGAACTACTGCGCGCGGGAGGCCATCCCGGTGCTGCTGTCCTTACCTTATTCCCGGCCGGTAGCCGAAGCCTATTCCCGCGGCCAACTGCTGGTCAAGGAGATTCCAGGATTTAAGGAGCAGATGCTAGCTCTGTTTGAGCAAATTTCGGGGGGACGGCAAGGATCATGAGGGAACTGGTAATCTTAAGCGGTAAAGGTGGGACTGGCAAAACCTCGATTACTGCCGCCCTGACAGCCTTAGGGGAGTCGCTGGTAGTATGCGACTGCGACGTCGATGCCGCAGATCTGCATCTCCTGCTGGCTCCCACCATTAAAGAGTCGTACCAATTTTCGGGGGGGCATGAAGCCCAGATCGATCCAGCCCGCTGTACGCAGTGCGGCGAGTGCCTGGAATTATGCCGCTTCGAGGCTATTACCCCCGATTTTCAGGTGGACCCGTTTTCCTGCGAAGGCTGTAAAGTCTGTGTTCACTTCTGCCCGGCGCAAGCGATTGATTTTTTGGAAACGGTGGACGGGGATTATTTCGTCTCCGACACCCGGTTCGGACCGATGGTCCATGCTCGCCTGCACATTGCCGCGGAAAATTCCGGCAAATTGGTCACGGTGGTCCGCCGTAAGGCCCAGGAAATCGCCGCAGCCCAGAAGAAAAATTATATCCTGGTGGACGGTCCCCCGGGGATCGGCTGTCCGGTGATCGCCTCCTTAACCGGAGCACATGCCGTGCTGCTGGTCACCGAACCGACGGTCTCGGGCCGTCACGACCTGGAACGGGCCGCGGGTCTGACTGCCTTTTTTAAGATTCCAACATACGCGCTGATCAATAAATGTGACCTCAACCCGCAGATTACCGAGGAATTGGTGCAGCTCTGTGAGGAGCGCAATTTTCCAGTCTTAGGGCGTCTGCCGTATGACCCGGTCTTCATCCAGGCCATGGTGGCAGGTAAGACCTTGCCGGAATATACCGATGGGCTGCTGGTCGAGGAGCTCAAGAACCTCTGGACCAAACTGCAAGTGGCTCTGCAAAAGACCGCTTAACTCAGCATTTAGGGTTGTGGACCCAGATACCTCATATGCAATAATGAGACCTTGAGGGGCGCAGGGAATGGCGCCCCTACGGCTGAGGGAAAATTGTTTTCTGACCGCAACTTGTTATAATTCCTGGGTAATTAGACTATACCGCTTTCTGCTTGCTAATGGGAATTATCGGGTGATATTCATAAATTAATATTGTTGGGGTTTTTACCTGCAAGGCCCCGGTAGGATTAATTTCTTAGTGCTTTTTCAGTACAGCAGCGATTTTTGCCTTGTTCTTCCGCCAGTTGCAAGGCCGCCAACCCCCGCTTCGAGATACTTTCCCGGGTATCCCCGGTCTGATACCGGCACAGCCCGACACTGACCGTAAACCGGAGGTTGAAGGTCTGCTCTGCAAAGGTAAATTGGTATTGGGTGGCGGCTATGTCCCGGACTAAGCGTTCCAGGTTTTTGCGCACCGTGCGAAAGCTATCCGCGGGAAAGATAATGGAAAAGGTTTCCTCGGCATAACGGCCGATGAAATCGGTCGGACGGCTGACTTGCTCACAAGCCTTATAAAGCGCCACCAGCACCCGATTGCCGATATTAGACCCGAAATGTTCCAAAATCATGGGAAATTCATCCACTCGCAGGAAGGCTAAATTAAAGGGATGGCGGTGAGCCGCGGCATAATCCACGCAGGTGCTTAAATGACGCTGCCAGGCGGAGCGGTTATAAGTGCCGATGATGGCATCCTTTTGGGCATCTTGGACGGCCTGCTTAAGTTGACTTTCTAAGTGCTTAATCTGGGCGGTATATTGGGACAGCCGTTCGGCTTCTTGATCACGCTTTTCAAAGACGCTATTTTTCAGGTGCACCACCTCGGCCTGCAAGGATTTCTTGAGCTGGCGGATATCATCCAGTCGGGAAATATCCACTAAGCGATCCCCTAATAACAGGATGCGCACATGGTAGTCTTCGTTTTCCCCCAGTAAGGTAGCCAGGCCATCGGATAACAGACGAATACTTTCCTTGAGCTCGGCCTCCTTGCGATTGAGATAAGCCCTTTGCTTCTGTAAATGTTTGCCCACCACCTCAAACAGACCGACTTTAATACGCTCGGCCTGCGGGGCCTTGAGCTGGGGGTTGAAACGGTCGGAGACCTCGTCTAATTGACTCAATAATTTTTCAGTGCCTAATTCCTCAATGTCATAAAAAGACTTTTTGATGAGCGCCAACAGTACCCGACTCAGATCCAGCAGCTTTAACCGCAATCCCAATAATTCCTGGAACTTGGACGGATCTGGCATTTCCGGTAAGGCCTTGATTACTTGCCAGCGGCCCCAAAGTTTCATATTTTTCCTTAGTGGTTGGTTGAGAAGAGTAAGGGGATAACTTTAACCTCCCCCAAAAGAAAACTTTTATTTTGGGGGCGATTTTGTTATTCATAAAAATATCGGCTGTTTTATTGAAAAAGGTAAATCAAGAGGCCAGCCTTGTTTATTTTTACGAAGATTGCGGAAAATCGGATTCGGGAGGCCATGGCCGAGGGAGCTTTTGACAATTTGGTGGGCAAAGGGCAACCCCTCAATCTGGCGGATGAAAGTCATATCCCGCCGGAATTACGCCTGGCTTATAAGATCTTAAAAATGGCCAACTGTCTGCCGCCGGAGGTGGAATTAAAAAAGGATATCTTGCGCCTGCAGGATCTGGTCGCCGATCTCCCCGATGAGGCGGAAAAACTCAAGCAGATGCGGCGGTTAAATTTTTATGTGATGAAATTGAATATGATGCGCAAGGTTTCGCCGCGGTTGCAGGAACATGAAGAATATACCGCCAAGATCCTTGAGCGTCTGGGCTCGGACCGCAAGCAAGGTTCAGGGGCCTGAAATTGCAATTTGAGTAATGCGCATCCGATTGCACCATCCCTCCCTCTTTATTTTACCTCCATGAAAATCAATGCACCGATGTTGATCAATCTGTTGCCTGGCCTGGGGGTATCACTGTTGCGGGGCTTATACCGCACCTGCCGTCAGACCACCCGCGGTATCGAGCAGGAGACCAACCTCCTGGCCCAGGGTATGCCGATCATCTACACTATCTGGCATTGTCAGCTCAGCTATGTGATCTATTATTTTCGCCAGCGGCAGGGCGTGTTGATGGCCAGCCCCTCCCGCGACGGCGAACTGATCAGCCGCATCGCCCAAGGTTTCGGGTTTATTGTTTGCCGGGGTTCCCGCCAAAAAGGAGGACTGTCGGCGTTGAAAAGCATGGCCGCTTATATCCGCCAGGGACATAGCGCCGGTCTGATTGCGGATGGTTCCCGAGGGCCGGCCCGGGTGGCGCAGAAAGGCCCTTTGGTGCTGGCCCGCGAGACCCAGGTGCCGATTCTGCCGTTGGCGGTGGCCAGTCGCCATAAAATCACCTTCAATAGTTGGGACCGTTTTGAGTTAACCCTACCCTTCAGTACCGTCACCCTGATCTTTGGAGAACCCCTGTACATTCCCACTAACGACCGGGGCCCCAGGTTGGAATACTGGCGGCAAGAGCTGGAAGCCCGCCTTAACCGCCTTTTCCAGGCAAGCCAGCATCATTAAGGGATATTTTTCGCTAGCCTCGGGGTGACAATTCGGGGAACAATCCCACAAATCAGCCAATTGCTACCTTCTCAATCTGAGAATTTGTCGAAAAAATTTCTCCAGTTTCCGATTTATCGTTTGCCTTTTGCCCTGGAACTGGATATAAATCTATTCAGGTTAAGGAAGTTATAAGAGGAAAACAATGCGTTGGGAAGATTTAGATAGCGACACCGTGCGCAGTTTGGGCACGCCGGAGAATATGGCCCTGGCGCAGGAGTTGGTGGAAAAAAATCAGGTGCGTTATCGCTACCGCCTGCCAGATCGACTTCAAGCGGGAATTTTGGATAATAATGGCTTTCAGATCGAAGTCCTTATCGAAGACGGCCAATTAAAATATAATTATCCCTATGCCTGGGAAGGGGAGGCCTGGTCGCCGTATGCCCTAGCGGTTTTATGGGCCTGGGTTAATGATCCGGACAGCTTTTTACCCCGCTCCGCCATCAAGGAGAGATTAAAGCAATATTCGAAAGCCGAGCTGGTGCGCATAATCCTCGAATTGGCCGACCGGGTCCCGGAAGTTAGAGAAATTCTGAAGCAAGAAAACCCAGAATTAGAGGATATTCTGGAAAGCATTGATCAGATCATGGCGGAAATCAGTGATTCCCCCGCCCCGGCCATCGCCAAAATTGAGGATAAACTGCGCCAGGCCCAGACTCATGCTGACCGTCTCTCTCAAAGCGGCCGACTGTCTGAGGCGCGGGCCATCTATTTTTATATCTTGGACAATATCCTTGGTTTGGAAGAGGAGCGCGGCCAAATTGATCTGTTAGCCCCGGAGTTAAAACAAGAATTGTACGAGGAATATTGCCAGCTCATCCACGAAGATCACAATCTCGACCGCCAATTGGTCCAGCAGGAAATTGAACAACTGGAAAGCCGCCCGCCGGCGGCGCAGAGCCATTTAGATTTTACCGAGATCAAAAAGGTTATCTCGGAAGGCCCTTAAAGCCGACAACCAACGGGATCGGGAAGCTCCGGACAATAATTATACCTAATTGCTGGTTCTGCTAAAAATGCCGCAGGGCAGTTACAGGTGGCGCCCTCTATCCCCTGAATAAATTCCGACCGCGGCTCGTACCACCAGGATTGGCTTATTTCAGGTAGGACAATTCTGGGGGTAAGGAGATCCCCTTACCCATAGTGTCTTCCCCATAATTGATGCTGGCCAGAATTTGGATATCGGCCAGGGCGCGGGCATCGCCGGAGAAAATTACCTGGGATAGATTTTCCCGGTGCACCTTACCTCCGGCCCATTGGAGTTCGAGAATGGAGCTGGCATCAAACCGATCTTCTCCTATTACCATTTCTACCTGACCGCCATAATGCTGGACGATTTTCGCCACCAACATGCAGGGACGACTATGGAATCCTAGCTTTACGGGAACCCCCACGGTAATTTCGGCGCGCTGAATATAATGATTAAGCAACTCCTGAGACAGGGCTTTGCCTTTGGCCAAATATTCATTGCAATAGAAAATGGCATAATTTACAATGGCATCCACTAAGCGATCCTGATCTACTAATTCCATAATTACTCCCTGAATCTGGCGGTAGAAATTTTTATGGCCGACATCGTAGATATGGCGTTCATAAAAATGCGACAGACGGCCGCCCAGTTCCAAGAGGTGCAGAGCAATGGAAATATGGTCCCGCAGACGTTTGAGCCTATGGCTCTCCGGTCCATGCGTATGACGACCGACATAGGTATCAAAGGAAGACTGCAAGTTATGGATAGCCATCTCATACTTGCGCAGCAGCTCTTCGTTGGCCTTTAAGGGGATGATCGTGCTCAATTCCGCCGCGGGGATCTGTTTATAAAATCCCAGGGCTTCGAATTCCTTGGAAATATTTAAGTAAGCAGTGGTGATCCGCACGATATTCTTTTTTTCTTCCAGTAGATCCTGATCGGCAATATCTGATTCCAGCAACTGGTCGGAAGACAGATTTGAAAAGCGCTCGCGCTTGAGCGCAAAAGGAGGGATATTGAGCCCCAAGCGTCGCGCCTCTTCCAGCAGCTCCTGACAGAGTCGGGCCAGACTGGTGAACAAGAAGCCATGGACCTTATAACTCGCACTTAAAAAACCTAGGTCCTGCCCGATCTCATAAAATTCCATGCGGCTGATAATATGCTTCATGGTGAACGACGCCGACGAAAAATTTAGCACCGAGGCCACCAGCTCCCGATATTTATACCAGCTCAGGTTGTTCTTGGCGCCATGATAGTCAAGCAGATCTTCTACCAACTTGGAGGCATACATCAGACGGGCATAGAGACGCTCGGTATCACGTTCCTGATCCAGGGAATCGTGGACAATAAATTGACCTAGTTCCAAAAGCTCATCAGAGAAATTGTTGACCAGCTTGAGAAAGACCTCAAAGGGTATTATCTCGAATTTGGAGCTCATCCCGTCTCACCTCTGGAGTGCCAGTAAATAAAGACAACAGGCAAATCCTAAAACTTTAGATTACCAAAAAATGATTTTCGGTCAAAGCCTTTGCGCCAGATTAGCTAGGAAACGGCCTGAGGGCGGCGACCGACTCGACCATTTGGAAGTTTACCATAACTAGGATCAGACATCAGACCTGCTCTAACTTTAATACCCAAAATGGGATCCCGCTTAACCAAGGTTAAATCATGAGTACTGGAGGAAAGGCATTGAATATTCGCAAAACCGTGGACTTCAGACGGGTGGTGGTAACCGGACTGGGGCTCATTACGCCTTTGGGCAATGACGTGCCCAGCACCTGGCAGCGCTTGATGGCCGGAGAATCCGGGGTCACCGTAGTGACCCGCTTCGGCGCGGACTTAGAAGAATTTTCCCGACACTTTCGGGTCCCCCCGGATTTCCCCTTGATCGCCGGGGAAGTAAAAGACTTTGACCTCAAAGAGCTAATGACGGCGCGCAAGAGCAACCTTGATAAAGAAGACTTAAAGCTGCTCAAATATACCGACCGCTTTACCCAATATGCCCTGGCGGCCAGCCTGGAGGCGGTTAAGGATAGCGGCCTTAATCTGGAAGTCGAAGACCCGCATCGGGTCGGAATCATCATCGCCAGCGGCATGGGCGGAGTCGGAACCTGGGAGGAGCAGCATGAGAAACTACTGCAGGACGGCGTCAGAAAGATCTCTCCTTTTCTGATTCCGAAATTACTGCCTAACCTGGCCGCCGGCAATGTCTCCATCAGTTTCCGGGCCAAAGGACCTAACGCGGCCTTATCCACGGCTTGCGCGGCCGGAGCCCACGCCATCGGCGCGGCCTTCCGCTCCATCCAGTTGGGGGAAGCCGAGTTGATGGCCAGCGGCGGGACGGAGGCCGCCATTACCCCGCTCACCATGACCGGCTTTTACCGCATGGGGGCCTTGGCTACCGGCTTTAATGACCGGCCGACCCAGGCCAGTCGCCCGTTTGACCAGGACCATCGGGGGTTTGTCATGGCTGATGGCGCGGGGATCCTGATCCTGGAGGAATTCGACCACGCCCGGCAGCGGGGCGCCAAAATCTATGCCGAGATCATCGGCTTCGGGATGACCGGCGACGCTCGGCATATTACCGATCCCGATCTGGAGGGAGCTATTCGGTGTATGCAAATTGCCCTCCAAGACGCCGGCATCTCAGCCCAAGAGTTGGATTATATCAATCCCCATGCCACCTCTACGCCGGTGGGCGACCGCAATGAGGCCCAGGCCATAAAACTGTTGACCGGTAACACCGCCACCGGCCCGCTGGTCAGCGCCACCAAATCCATGACCGGACATCAGTTAGGGGCGGCCGGGGCAGTAGAAGCGATCTTTACCATCCTGGGGCTTAAAAAAGGGCTGGTGCCGCCCACGATTAACCTGGAGGTGGCAGATGTCCAGTGCGAGGGCCTCAATTATGTCAGAAATCAGGCCCGCACCGCTTCCTTGCATTACGCCATGTCCAATTCCTTCGGCTTCGGCGGCACTAACGCCACCCTGATTTTCCAGCGTTATGAGGAATAACTAGCTAAGTGGTCAGTGGTCAGTGGTCAGTGGTCAGTGGAAAAACTAATTATTTGGGAAATAGCTATAATTGCCCAAGCAAAGTCTGCGGGATAATCTTTAATAATAAATTACCTTACTGATCACTGATTACTGACCGCTAACTGCGGTGGCAAGTGGGACCTGCCGCGCGGCCTGGTCTTAAGTTTCATTAGAACACGGTAAAATCAACATTTTTCTGAGCCCTGCCGTAGCCGGTAGTGACCTTGACCACCATGGAATAGGTCCCTGGTTCGGCAGTAGCCGGGAGTTGGATATTGACCTGGTTTTCCCAGGTGCCGTTGGGGTTGCGGGTTTCAGTTACCTTGATCTGCCCCACGGTTTGGCCCTGATATCGCACTTCCCGGCTGATGGTGACGGGAATGGCCACCTTCTCCGGGGTCAGGATAGTATATGCGGTGGTCAGAGTGATGGAGTCTCCCGGCTTCACCCATTGGGGCTTGATCTCGATCTCTTCCAGGCGCACCACACAGCCACCGGTAGGGCAGTAATTATATTTGGCGACCGCGTCTTCCCGCGACAGTTTGATCTGTTCCTGATAGCGCCCCCACATCAGGTTGCCCAGTTGCTTGACCCCACTCTGTTTAGGCTCACAGCCGCTCATGAACAGCATCAGCAAGCCCAGGCCGATCAGAACTCCCTGCCAGTTTTTCCCCATTGGCTTCACCTCTTGGTCTCCCCTGTTAAAATCGTTTAAATATAACCCAAGTTAGTCGGCCTGCAACTCAAATATGAAGTATCATCAAGATAAATAGACGGTTACCCCCCCGGCGGAAACACCCCTGTCTTGCCAAGGTAGGGGTATAGGTGTATTATTTATTCAGATACCCTCAGTTACTGGTAGTGATAACCAAGATTTTCGGGTCACCCAAAAAAGCCGCGACCTAGAGAAAGCTTGACAATTTTCCCGCCTGGGCCAATGCTACCAGGTTAGAGGATAAATTTAAAGATTAATTAACGGGGTGGAGACTCGGTTAATGGCCAGATGGAATATTTCCTTACATTTAAATATTCGTCAGAAGGTGATTGTCGGCCTGACTACCGGTATATTAGCCATCGGCTTCATTGGAGTCATCTCCTATCATTACTTACAAGTCATTGAATTAAAACAGCGGTTTGTGGAAAAGGCGGACGACTTCAGTAATGTTGCCCTGGAAACGCGGAGATATGAGAAAAATTATCTCCTCTATGGTTCGGCAGATGATTTAGCGGAAAATCGACGCTATATTGAAAAAGGTCTAGAAATTCTGGATAAAATTGCCCCGGAGTTACGTGGTTTATCCGGAGAACCACAGCTTCATATAATTCGCCAAGGACTCCTAGATTATAAGCAACTGATGGACCAGATTGCTGACCACGAGATGGCCCGGGGCAATCCCGACTATCGCCACTTAGAAGAAAAATTACGGAATCAAGGCAAGAAAGTCGTGGACATTTCTAAACAGTTGGTCACCTTCGAGCGCCTCAAGATTCTGCAGATCATCAGGCAATTAAAGGGTCAGCTGCTGGTGTCCATCGGGGTCTTTCTCGGCTTGGGGGTGTTCTTGGTGATTGTCGTCAGTCGCAAGATCATTCGCCCCCTGGCGACTATTGAGAAGACCACGTTGCGTATTGCCCAGGGCAATTATAAACCACTGCCGGTCTTAGATACCCGGGATGAAACCCAGCGCGTCGTAGAGGCCTTTAACCGGATGGTGGAGGAATTGGAAAAGCGTCAGGACCAATTAGTGCAGTCCAAAAAGATGTCTTCGCTCGGGGTGTTGACTTCGGGCGTCGCGCATCAGCTTAATAATCCCCTTAATAACATTTCTACCTCCTGCCAGATCCTGTTAGAAGAATTAGATCAGTGTAATATTGAATTTTTTAAAAGAATGCTGACCAATGTCGAACAAGAAGTCAACCGGGCCCGGGACATTGTAAAAGGACTGCTGGATTTCTCCCGGGTCCGGGATTTTGCCCTCAAACCTACTCTCCTGCATGAGGTCGTCGAACGTTCCATCAAGCTGGTTTCCAGTCAGGTCCCGACCGGGATTCAGATCGCGGAGGATGTTCCCAAAGAGCTGGTGCTTAATTTAGATGCCCAACAGATGCAGGAGGTTTTCCTGAATTTAATCCTGAACGCGGTCCAGGCCATTGCTCATCCTCCGGGGGAGATCAAGATTGCCGCCTACAGATGTGAGGAAGACAGTCAACAGGCGATAATCACCGTGGAAGACACCGGTATGGGCATTCCCAAGGAGACCCTGGAACGTATTTTCGATCCATTTTTTACCACCAAAGAGGTCGGTCTGGGGACCGGTTTGGTGCTGTCGATTGTCTATGGTATTATTGAGAAACACTACGGCACCGTTGCTGTAGAAAGCAAAGTGGGGGAGGGCACCCGTTTTATTATCCGGCTGCCCTGCTTTTCGGAGTTAGAAGAAGGGAGAGAACCCAGCGATGCCAGCCGCGCGAATCCTGATCGTCGATGACGAAAAAATCGCCCGAGAAAATCTAGATTATGTATTGAGTAAAGAAGGCTATGAAACCGTAGCGGTGGACAGCGGCATCAGGGCTCTCGAAGAACTGGAAAAGGCCGAATTTGATCTGGTGCTGACCGATCTGCGCATGCAGCAGGTGGATGGCATGCAGGTGTTGGAGCGCGCCAAAGAACTATATCCCGATAGTGAAGTGGTGATGATTACTGGCTATGCCACGGTGTCCAGCGCGGTCGAGGCCATGCAAAAGGGGGCCTACCACTACCTGCCCAAACCGCATAAGATTGAAGAATTACGCATCCTGGTGCGCAAGGCCCTGGAAAAACGGTGGCTGCGGCAGGAGGTCAGCGAATTACGGCGGCAGGTAAAAAGCCAGCAAGGGTTGCCCCAGTTGATCGGCAAAACCCTGAAAATCGAAGCCTTGCGCCAGACTATTGAACAGATTGCCCCGACCGATTGCACCGTGCTGATCCTGGGGGAAACCGGCACCGGCAAGGAACTGGTGGCCAAGGCTATCCATCAGTTGAGCCCGCGGGCCGAAAAACGCTTTCTGGCCTTGAATTGCGGCTCCTTTAGTGAAGAACTGCTGGCCAATGAACTTTTCGGCCATGAGAAAGAGGCCTTCACCGGGGCCCGGGGCATTAAACGAGGTTTGTTGGAAGCAGCTTCGGGAGGCACGGTGCTTTTGGATGAAATCGGGGATATGCCGCTGGCCATGCAGGTGAAGCTGCTCCGCGTCCTGCAGGAAAAGACCTTAATGCGGGTCGGCGGTACGACCGAGATCCCGGTGGATATCCGCATCCTGGCCGCGACCAACAAAGATCTGAAACGGGAAGTGGAACATAACCGCTTCCGCCAGGACCTTTACTACCGGCTCAATGTCATTACCCTGGAAATACCGCCGCTGGCGGCCCGCAAAGATGATATCCCTTTGCTGAGCCATAATTTTTTAAAAAAGTTCTCTGAGGCCCAAGGCAAGGAGATCCACGAAATCTCAGAAGAAGTAATGGATATTTTGATGTCTTATGAATTCCCGGGTAACATCCGGGAACTGGAGAATATCATCGAACGGGCGGTAACTCTCTGTAATGGCCCGACTATCGAAGTGCAGCACCTGTCCGCCGACTTGCAGCAACAGGGGTTTCAACTGCAGCGCCGTCAGAAGCGGGAATTTCAGACCCTGGAGGAAAACGAAAAGGATTATATTCTCTGGGTCTTGCAACAGACCCAAGGCAATAAGACCAAGGCCGCGGAGGTTCTCAATATCGACCGGGTCTCCTTGTGGCGCAAATTGAAGCGGTATGGTTTAGAAGCTTAACAGCCCAGATTTATTGGGGCAGCAGCACCAGATCAATTATCGGGGGGACTTCTTCGGCCAGCACGATCTGTAAGCCTTCCTTAACTTCCTCCTCCAGATTATTGATATCTACCTCATTCTGCTTGGGAAATACCACGATCTGGATGCCGGCCCGTTGGGCGGCCATGATCTTTTCGCGAATCCCGCTGACCGGTAAGAGACGGCCATTTAAGGTCAACTCCCCGGAAAGGGCCACATCCTGGCGGGCCGGCCGACCGGTCAACAGGGAAAGCAAGGCCAGGGCAATGGTCAGCCCCGAGGACGGGCCTTCTTTGGGAATGGCGCCAGAAGGGATATGAATATGGATATCACTGGTGGCAAAAAAGTCGGGGGCAATATGGAATTGCTCGGCGTGACTACGGATATAACTCATGGCGGTCTGGGCCGATTCCTGCAAGACATTACCCAAGGAGCCGGTCAGGATAAGTTGCTTATTGCCTCGCATCCGGGTGGCTTCGATAGAGATGATTTCCCCGCCTAATTCGGTCCACACCAGGCCGATGGTCACGCCCAACCGCCTTTCGCTTTCGGCCACCCCATAACTGAACTTGCGGGGTCCCAAAAATTTTTCCACCAGGACCTCGTCCAACATAGTGGGGCAGGACACCGCCTTGTCGCGCAGACAGATGCGCGCCAGTTTGCGGCAGATCATGGCAATTTCCCGCTCCAGATTTCTCAGCCCGGCCTCCCGGGTATAATCCCGGATGATCATCACAATGGCCTCATCGGTAAACTCCAGCCCCAACTGGGTCAGACCCGAATCCCGGAGTTGACGGGGAATTAAATAATGCTTGGCAATCTTTTTCTTTTCGACTTCGGTATAACCAGGGAAATTGATGACCTCTAAGCGATCCAAGAGCGGCAGCGGCAGATTGCCCACCACGTTGGCGGTGGTGATAAACATCACCCCGGACAGATCAAAGGGCAGATCCACATAATGGTCGATAAAATGGTAGTTCTGTTCCGGATCCAGAATCTCCAAGAGGATGGAGGCGGGATCGCCGCGAAAATCCTGGCCGATCTTGTCAATCTCGTCCAACATAAAGACGGGGTTTTTAACACCCAGGCGCTTGATTTCGTTAATGATTCTTCCCGGCATGGCCCCGACGTAAGTGCGGCGATGGCCGCGTAGTTCGGCCTCATCCCGCAAACCGGCCAGCGACAGGCGCACGAATTTGCGCTCCAGGGCCTCGGCGATGGCCTGTCCCATCGAGGTCTTGCCGGTGCCGGGGGGACCGGCAAAACACAGGATCGGCCCTCGGGCCATCTGCATATGCCGCTTTCTATCGATGATTTCACGGACCGTTTCCCGCAACTCATCCAGCTTAATGGGCTTGGAAAGATAATGGGCCGCACCTTTGCGCAGGGCATCGACCGCGGTGCTGACCGTGGCATAGCCGGTGACCATGATGATTTCGGTATGTGGCGACAGGCGTTTCACCGATTCCAACAATTGCAGGCCGTCCATCCGATCCATCTTCAGATCGGTGAGGACCAGATCATAATCATGGGCTTTGACCTGATCCAGGGCCTCCTCGCCGTTGGCTGCGGTAGCCACCTGGTGGCCCTCTTTGCGCAGAATGTATTCCAGGTTCTGGCGGGCGATCTCTTCGTCATCCACCACCAGCACCCGGGAACTCTGAATACTGCACAGGGTGCGCACCGCCAGATATTCCAGCACCCGTTCCTTGACGTGTTGCAGACCGTAATGTTTGGATTCCAGCAGACGCTCGGCCCGTTTCAGATCCAGGTTATCCTCAGTAAACTGGTTCCAAGGTAAGGAGCTTAAATAGTCCAGATAATTGAGGCCAATCGAATATTCTGCGACCGCGGGATCGGTTTTTTCCAGCCGTTCCAATTCTTTTTTGGCGGTACTGACCACGTAGTCAGGCGGTTGTGCCTTTTGAATCGCAGCCCACAGGTCGGCTAATTCCTTGCCACTAGGCACCCGCTCCTCTTCACCTTTTCGGAACCAAATCATCAACTTTACCTTTCTAAACCTATTCTCCCCAACTAATTATAAATGAAATTTGGAATAAGGGCAACATTACCTGGAACTTATTAACCGGATCGGCACCTGGCAAACTATCCGCGTTGCATTTTACAACTAGCAAGCAATTAAGGTGTAACAGTTTATATGTTACTAAATTTATTAATTAATTACCAATCTATAATGTACCCGTTACATACTGCAACAGGTAAATTATCTTATTTATAAACAGCTAACATTAAATTATTAATAATATTATGACCTTATATAATTTCCGAATTTTTGGCACGGTCCTTGGATATATAAGAGTCAAAGGGTAAGAGTAAGTAGTTCAAGCAATAAGTAAGGGGCCAAGAGCTGGCCCCGGAGCAGTCCAGGAAAGGAATTAAGACCATGTTGGGGCGACTAAAAAAGTGGAAGTCGGCTGAGGGCACCACCGATCGCCCGGATGGGCGTAACATCCAAGGAAGGCCCCAAACTTTTGAATCGGCCATGGAAGCCGTGCCCTTAGGGAGCGGGCCGGAACTTCGTGATCTAGCTGCGGAGGAAAGGCTCCAGACTCCAGGGGAGCCGCGCAAAATCCTGGTGGTGGCCCAAGGCGAGGCCTTTGATGCGGATGAAATCGATTACACCGTCAATCTGGCCGAGCGGCTGGGTTACGATATTGTTGCCCTGAATGTTGGCACCCCGCCGCCGCGCTCTGCCAGATTCTATCAGGCATTGGGCAAACCCTGGCGGGAAGCCTTTACCAAACGGGCTGCGGCCGCCGCGTCCCGCTTTCAGGCCCAGGCCGCCGCCAAGGGGGTGAAATGTCGTCAGCTGGTAAAATTCGGCGACTTTAATAAAGCCGTAGAGGAGCTCAATCATGAGGTAAAGCGTATTGAGTTTGTGATCACGGAACCCCAAATTAACAAACAGGAAGTAACTGCGCAAGTCACCTTGCCGGTTTTCAGCCTGCGAAGATACCAAGGATATCAAGGAGGAAAGGTTATGGCTAAGGATCTTAGAAAGAAAAAAATGACTTATCTGCGTTATACCATCGGCTTAGGGGCCGTCAGCGCAGCCCTTTATGCCGCGGTATTCACGAATTCGGCCACGGTGACCACCTACTTTACCAAGGGTGGGGCTTATGCCATCCTGCCGGTGGCCACGGCATTCTTATTCTCTTTCGTGCACGGCGCCTTTGCCAGCAACTTCTGGTCGGCGCTAGGCATAGAAGCTTCCCGCACTGCGACCCAACCCCGGCCGGCGGCCCGGCGGCCGGTCCGCCGAGAGCGTCCCCGTCCGCGGCCGGAGTTGCGTGCTTAAACAACCCAATTGGCAACCTAATCTTAGCACCGGTGGCCTGGGCAGGTGGCCCAGGCACCGGCCCTGCGGGGCAGTGGGTTATACAAATTGAAAATCCCGATCCTGAATCGAATTTATATTAACAGCGGAGAAAAAAACCATGAACGGTATGGAACAGATTCAATTCATTGATTTAAATCTGACCGTGGTCATATTTCTGTTTTTGGTCGGCTTTATCGGCGGCCTGGTCAGTGGCTTCATCGGCTCCGGCGGGGCCTTTGTGCTGACCCCCGGGATGATGAGCATGGGGGTGGCGGGGCCGGTGGCGGTCGCCAGTAATATGTGCCATAAATTCCCCAAGGCCATGGTCGGAGCTTATAAAAGGTATAAATACGGTCAGGTGGACATTAAACTGGGGCTGGTGATGGCCGCTTCGGCGATCATCGGGGTTTTGATCGGTATCAGGGTACAGGAAAAGATCCTGGCGCTGTGGGGCGAGGCCGGCTCCAACCTCTATATCAGCATGGCCTTTGTGATAGTCCTGGTAGTG
The DNA here is from genome assembly GCA_028695935.1 of Desulfobacca sp. Classification (GTDB taxonomy): domain Bacteria; phylum Desulfobacterota; class Desulfobaccia; order Desulfobaccales; family Desulfobaccaceae; genus Desulfobacca_B. The sequence goes on along the minus strand of JAQVHY010000041.1, from coordinate 4,611 downwards.
GTCGGCGGCTATGTTTTCAAGGACGCCTTAAAACTAAGGAAAAGCGGCGGCGGCGAGGCGCCGGTCACCAAACTGGCGCAGAAACTGCAAAGCATCAACCTGCCGCCGATGGTCAATTTTGGCACCGCCAATCTGCGAATTTCTTTGTGGTTTACCATTCCGGTGGGCTTCTTTACCGGGATGCTGGCAGCCACCATCGCGGTCGGCGGTTTTATCGGCGTGCCGGGCATGATCTATGTGGTGGGCGCTTCCGGTCTGGTGTCCTCCGCCACTGAGCTGGTCATCGCCTTTGTCATGGGCCTGGGCGGCTCCATCAAATGGGCTACCATTGGCATGGTGGACATCCGGTTGACCCTGATCATTCTGGCCGGGTCCCTGCTCGGCGTGCAACTGGGGGCCATTGGCACTACCCATGTTAAAGACTATATGATTAAATTCGTCATGGGGACCATCATGCTGATCGTGGCGGTGAGCCGCGGCCTGGCAATTCCCAAATATCTTACGGATCTGGAGATTATCTCGTTGACCGCGGGTACTAACCAGGTGCTGATGACCGCCAGCTTTATCTCCATGTGCATTGCTTTGGGGGTGGGCGCTCTGATTATCTTGGGGGCGATGTGGAAAAGCATCCGCTCGGAAGCCAAAACGGAGGCGATAGCGCACTATGGCAAGGTATAGCAAAATCCTGGTAGCAGTCGATGGCTCCGAGCCTAGTTTGCACGCCCTCAAGGAATCGCTTAAGCTCAGCAAAGAGAATATCATTGCCGTATCGGTGGCACCGCGTTATGAGGGGGATTTGAGTATCGCCGGGGGCCAGAATCTCAGCGCTCTGTTGTCCGAACCTTGTGAACGGGCCTTGGGCCAGGCCCAGGAGTTGGCCGAGACCGAAGGGGCCCAGATCAGCACCGCCTGTATGGTAGGCGAACCCTATGAAGAGATCGTGGATTTGGCCGAGAGCGAAAAAGTCGATCTCATCGTTATGGGTCGCAGTGGCCATAGTTTTTTGGCCCGGGCGCTGATCGGCAGCCAGGCCCGCCGGGTCATCGGCTACAGTCCGGTGGATGTCCTGGTGGTGCCCCCTAACGCCAGTATCGGCTGGCAAAAAATCTTACTGCCGACAGACGGCTCCAAGTATAGCCAGAAGGCCGCGGCGCGGGCCTTGGATTTGGCCAAATCCTATGGCGGCGAACTTACGGTGCTGTCGGTCTTTGATTTGTGTTCCAAGGTTTCCGCCAGTGTCCCCCAGGTAAGCCCGGAGCTGCTCAGTCCCATCCAAGCATATGTCGAAGATTTCAAATCCCTGGCCGAGTCCCAGGGTATCAAGACCCAAGGGGTGGTAGAACAGGGCCGGGCCGAGCAAAAAATTCTTGACCTGGCCGCTAACCACCAGATGGACCTGATTATCATGGGGTCACATGGCCGGACCGGCTTGGACCGGCTGTTGATGGGCAGTGTCACTGAAAAAGTCATTGGCCATGCCACCTGCCCGGTCTTGGTGGTCAAATTATAATCCAGAAAATAACCAAAGGCGGGACGGCAAAGCGCCTCCCGCCTTTAACTTTATCCCTCTCTAGACTTCAGAATTTTTCATCCGTCTCCCAACTATAAGGTATAAGGTCTCCACCTAATTCCCTAGAAAAATAGCCTTGCTCCTTGGCCTCGCCTATGTTATCAATTAATGATAATAATCGATAAGTCGGTAAGGAGGGTTAGACATGCCATCCAGCTATGCCATAGGTTCACATTTTGAACGCTTCATCAAAAAGCAGATCGAGAGCGGGCGTTATCGCAGCGCCAGCGAAGTCGTGCGGGATGCCTTGCGCCTCTTAGAAGAACAGGAGGAACTACGGGAAGCCCAAATTAAAAATCTCCGTGACCAGATTCAGGCGGGCATCAACAGCGGCCCCGGCGTCCCGGCCGAAGAGGTATTAGGTCGGCTTGAAGCAAAATATACCAAGCTTATGCACAAGCCCTGAAACACCCCGTACAATGCCTATTCTCCATTCTTGCTGAACTTGACCTTGAAGAACTTAGGTGACTATATCGCCCGTGATAATCCCGAACGGGCGGTTTTGTTCATTCAGGAAATCAGGGAGCGGTGCCTCAAAATCACAACTTACCCAGAAGCTGCACCGTTGCGTCCTGAACTTGGCGAAGGCGTTCGCATGGTTCCCTTTGGGCGTTACCTGATTTTCTACACCGTCAGTAGTGATACCATCCGTGTGGCAGTGTAAATTAAATTGTGTAAATTGCTAACTATTAGAAAAAAGGGTAGAAAAAAGGCGTATCTCCCATAGACTGGGTTGTGGAAAACTAACCAGAAAGGAGATACGCCGTGAATATCGAAATCAGCATACCTGAGGTAATAGAGCTGGTCAACGAGATTTATCTGGCTCCTGAAAAGCTCTTTGAAATGATGCGCTTGGATATCCGTAAGGCTGCCGGGGAATATCTTTCCGCCTGGTTGGACCAAGAATTGACCATCCACCTGGGTCGGAAACGGTATGAACGCTGCAAGATTACAGTCAATCATCGCAATGGTTCCTATGCCCGCAAATTTACTATGAAAAGTATCGGCGAGGTCGAGGTCAAGATGCCGCGTGATCGGTAGGGCACTTGCGAACCGGCGATTATCCCCAAAGGCAAGCAATATGAAGAAGCGGTGGCCCAGGATTTGTCGTTTATGTTTCGGGCGGGCATCAGCACCCGCAGCCTGGCCATGATTTCCCAGCGCCTGGTGGGACGCAAGATTTCTCCCACTGAAATCAGCAAAGTCAACCAGGAATTAAACCAAGCCGTGGAAGAATGGCGCCAGCGGGATTTATCCGGCGAAACCATCAAGTATCTGTTTGTGGATGGGGTTAATTTCGAGATGCGGATAGGCGGGAGCGTCGAACTGGTTCCAGTGCTGGTGGTAATCGGCGTAACGGATAAAGGTATCAAACTGGTTATCGGCCTGCCGGCCGGTGACCAGGAATCGGCCTCTACCTGGCGGGAATTTTTCCGGGACTTGAAAGCCCGCGGGCTGAACCACGCCCAGGTCACCCTGGGAGTGATGGACGGGCTGCCCGGGCTGGAGAAGGTGTTTAAAGATGAGTTTCCCCATGCCCGGATCCAACGCGGCCAGGTCCATGTGGCCCGCAATGTCTTGGCCAAGGTGCCCCAAAAGTTAAAAAAGGCCGTGGCGGATGATCTCCGGTCCATCTTTTATGCCTCTTCCCAGAAAAAGGCCCAGGAATTTTGCGAGCAGTTCAAATCCCGCTGGGAGGCAGAATTGCCTTCGGCGGTAGCTTGCCTGGAACGTTCATGGCAGCCAGTGGCCACAAAACTATGAGTGTGTTCAAGCGGTATAACACCGTCACCAAGGGTGAGTTAAAGACCCTGGTGGGAATAGGTCAATGACACCTATAATGACACCACGACGAAAAAAGGGGTTAGCCGATTCAGCTAACCCCTTGATTTTTTTTGGTGGGCCGTCAGGGGATCGAACCCCGAACCTACTGATTAAGAGTCAGTTGCTCTACCAATTGAGCTAACGGCCCATACCTTGATTGGCTGAGAGTATCGCATACTTTTCAAAAATTGGCAAGGTTACAAATTTTAAAAAATGGGCAAATTTTTATCATTTTGGGCGCGCTGGCGCGCTCAGTGCGCGCACACTGTCGAGGATCATGATAAACTACCCCTTTAGAGGTGTGTAGGATCATCACAAATCGCCCCCCCCCTTGGGATCACGTTAATTAACCCCCCCCCCGAGAAATTGGGGTAGGAGATTTGATCTCATTCGGATACCCTTTAAAGTCAAAAACTGGCTATGAAGGGGGTGCCGATGGCAAGGAGGCGGATCACGATGAACGAAGTTGTAGAGATTATGTGGCGGTCATCAATATGTGGCCTTCCCTAGTCAAATCCCTGATGGCACTATAAGGCTAAGTTTTGAAGGGCACATAATTTCTTGCTTGTTTGCCTGCTTTAGCTGACAACCTTCTCATAACAAAACAACGAAAGGAGGTTGTCAGGTTAGACTCATCTTCGACAGCAAGAAAAAAATAGTTACGCAATAACAATAGGTTAACTAGTACGATAATGTTTTCGGCACTACGAGGTTTCCGGGTTGGGGGCTTAACACTACAACGTCATTTAAATTGTTGATTGGTTAATTTTTTCTTATGAGAGATATAAGCCCGGTGATTTTTTCTCTGAATATCCGCCACCAGGCTGATGAGATCGTCAATTGTATAAGTTCTGAGCGGCAGCACGGCTGCCAACAAGATTCTAAGCTGCGATACGGTAATGCTCGGGGCCTTCTCCCCCCCAAATAATTTTTAGATGCCAAAGAAAAAAATGGGCCAGCATAGTACAAAGGATATGGTGATGCCAGCCGGGATATTTTCTCACTTCATAGTGGTCCAGGCCCAGTTCCGTTGGAATCCGCACCTTTTTTTACAAAACTGGTTTCATCAAAAATCATTACCCCGCTAGGATCACCCAAATCTTCGGCCACCAGCTCATGGTATTTCCGCAGCATGGCGGTCTCGTCCCAAATAACGTCACTTATAAAGCGCTGCATAGCGCGAGGTTTGCCACCCTCCACCTGGAGCGACATGGGTT